>JAHHUJ010000169.1 GCA_020024075.1 Psychrobacter sp. | reverse complement strand
GGGCTATGTCTATGACATCTAATTCGTCGAGTAAGTTAATATCTGCACTGGCATATAGCTCATATTCCACTAATATAATAGGGCTTAAGCCGGTATTACATTGTTTGTTAATCTCGTCAATGTACGCTTGTTCTATACCTGTATGTACGGTAGCTGCCAGCTTAAGATGATTGGACAATTCAAACAATGCTTTGGTTGAGATATCTTGGCTAGTAAATGCGATTAAGCATAAGCCAGATAAGTCCGCGTTGAATTGGTAGATAGGCTGATAGGAGACCTCGTCGGTTGGTAAGCACAAGCTGAAGGTACTACCGACACCAAGCTCGCTATCAACGTGAATAAATCCACCGAGTAATTTAGCAAAGTTATTGGATATAGCAAGGCCCAATCCAGTACCACCAAATTGTCGACTAATAGACTCATTGGCTTGATTAAAATGTGAAAACAGTTTTTGCTGGTCTTGTTTTGTAATCCCAATGCCCGTATCTTGAATGGTAAAGCAGATCCAATTATTAATATGAGTTGACAGCGTTAGATTATCACTACGCTCTAATACTGCCTGTATGAATGGGTGCTGTGTGTCATGATAAGATATGGATAAGGCCACGTATCCAGTTTGAGTAAACTTAATCGAATTACTTAACAGGTTCATGAGTGCCTGTCTTAGTCGCCCAGCATCAGTGGTGAAATAGCGAGGACACTGAGGATCACAACGACTTAACAGTTCAATATTCTGTTGCCTTGCACTGCTCGACATCAGATCAAGTACCTGTTTGGACAGCTCTAATAAGTCAGTACGCTCAGTAATGACTTGTAACTTACCAGCGTCCATCTTAGCAACGTCTAGCATGTCATTTAGCATGGTCAACATACCTTTGCTGGTATGTTCCAGTGTTGCAAAGGTCTCGTGTTGATCCACTGTAAAATTATCTTGATCCATAAGGTCAAGCATACCCAAAATTCCGCTCAGTGGTGTACGTAATTCATGACCCAGTACAGACCATAATTTATCAAACTCATTGAGTTTTTCTTGTTGTTGGGTCAGTTTATTTCTTGCTTTTGTAATGGTATGAGTGAAGATTGAGATATCGCTCAACATAGCACAGTACCCTTGTACTTGACCTTGCTTACTAAACCAAGGGGATAGGTGTAACTGATAAGGGGTACCATTCTGCTCTAAGCTAATCACATTGATAACACGTGATCTGCGCTCGCTATCTAGATTAGCAAGGGCTATTTGTGTTTCTTTATCAATCCCCATTAAGAAGTCAGACAAATAATAATTAACAGACTCTTCAAACGAGGTCATAAACACCTTCTCAAAGCGTTTATTAAAAAAACTGATCTGTCCACTTCGCTTTATTAAAAAGATAGGTAAGGGCGCTTGTTCCACCAAATGATCTATACGTGTCTGTAGTAACTGTATACGGCGATGGCTATGGTGGAGCTGATAATGAATACGATTTAGAGCATTACCAAGACGCAAAAACTCCTGACCGAGTATGATGTTTTGAAAACGTATAGGGCTATACGGCTCATAGAGGCGCTTTGAGAAGTTATTCATATAATCCATCAGGACTTGCCAGTCAAGGTGACGACGTTGAGCGAGCAGTAAACCGTTACAGACAAGGACTAAGGCTAGAAGTAGTGGAAGCCAGTAAATGAAAAAGGTAATGCCTATCTGCCTAGGTGGATGAAAGGCTTGCACATATAGACGGGTGTTTTGACCAATATTTAAATGCCCTAATAGTTGGTCAGATTGAACCTGATAATCAAAGCGTTTATCATCGGCCTGCCAGTAAGGTAATATAAAAAAGTCCAAGTTACGCTGATCAGCACGATTGTATTGATGAATATAAGGACGTCCAGAAGGTGAGATTAACATGATCTGATAACTGACCTCACCGTCCAAATGGCGAGTTAGAAGATGCTCTAAGCTTTGAGGGTCGGTCACTACGCCCTTTTTCACATGATTGGATATATCCTTATATAAATCGATAGATTTCTGCTTGCGAGCTTGCTCTACGCCATCGTAGATGATGAAATAACTCAAAGCTGTCAACAACGTTACAGTGATAAGGTAAAAAACGAAAGTGACATCTATATACGTTTTGGACTTCATAATAACCAGAGTGTAGAGGATAGCTATAAGGGAGAGGATAAGATTCGGGTAATATTTTGCTGTATCAAATAAGACCAGCCTATTATTAATTAACGAGTTTTTAGCCTTTTGAGAGTATCCTATTAATAGCCATATTACAAACAACAATTAATAACTTGTACTATTATAGAGGTTATAGTTTATATGATGTGTAGTGATAAAAATCAATCTTTAAAAATAGCTAGTTATTATAGCGCGATATTGTTAGCATAAAACCAACTTAAAGTGGTTAAGAAGGATGGTTTATGACTGGCAATGATGAAGATACTCGAACGAATACTAAGGCTGTTGACTCAAAGCGCTTTAAAGTCGTCATGTTAAGTCTAGGATTGATAGGGTTGGTTGCAGGCACGGGTTGTGCAACGTCTATGTTACTAGAGGAAAGTACAGCACATACCTATACCAAAACGGTAGCACACAAAGAGGTATTGGTAGAAGATAGCATTATAGCACTGGGTAGACCTGCCGAACCCCTACCCAACATGCCGTCAGACAGTGTGGTCATTGTTGGTGAAAAACACAGCTATGTATTAACGACAGGCGGCCGTGAAATGGTAAGTTTGTTAAGCACCTTATCGCCACAATATATAGACGTAGATAATGATATGGCGTTTTTCTCACCCAATAACGATGGTTATTTTCAAGGTGCAATGAGTTTGTCCTATGCCAAGCCTCAAAGCGAGCTACAGCGTGCTGATTATGAGTTCTTTTTGCAAAGTAATGGGACAGATTGTACCACTCAGAGTGACAGTCAAAGCAATAAACAGCGTTTTTGCTTTAATGTACCCGTCAAGGGGGCGGTATATCCCCAAGTCAGTAATTTAAGTTTGATACAGTCAAAATACCAAGCGTTATCAAAACCTTATGCAGTCAGTATTTACACTGAAACCTCAGAGGAGGTGATTTCGAGGAGTGGCGGCGTAGGGCTCGACACTTTAGTTATATTACCGTTTGCTTTAGCCTTTGATGTGATAACCTTGCCATTTTCTATAGCGGTTATCATTGCAAATTAGTATAAAAAGTCTTATAACTGGCTTAAATCCACCATCACTACTAAGTAATGGTGGATTTTAACTTTTAAAAGCTCAATAATTTATTGGTGGGTTGATGCACAGTAAGTGACTGTGCTACTTCGCTATCACAAGTTAGGCATTTAATTCATTTAATAATCGCTGCATTAAGCTTTGTACTGATTCGGCTTGTACGAGTCGCACGCCTTGCCCTGCCCATAGCGATAAGTGCTCGGCATCCCCAAGCTTACTTGCATTGGCTCGCATCGGCTTAGTCATAGCATTGAGTTGTGGATAAGGGGGCAAAGTATTATTGTCATAAAGACAGTCATACTTAGCGTAAGTTTGTAGATAGTCATTCACCAAACCGCGAGCAAGCTTACCAGAGAAAAGACGGGTTAACCGAGTAACACCGCTGTCAGTGTCGGTATAATCACTATTGGCAACTTGCAGCAATGCATTTTTATAAGTGGGACTAATACCACTCTCATTAGTCGTCAAAAATGCAGTGCCTAATTGTGCTAACTCTACTCCTGCTTGCTGTACCGCTTTAATTGCTTTGCCAGTCATAATACCGCCTGCAGCTATAAGCGGGATATCTGTTATCGCTTGGGTTTGGCTGATTAAGGTTAATAAACCGAGGGGGTCTTGCTCACTGGCAGCTAGCCAACCACCGCGGTGCCCACCCGCTTCCATACCTTGTACACAAACGGCATCTGCGCCAATGTCTGCCCATGCGCAAGCTTCTATGGGATGATTTACAGTGCCTACTACTTTTGTTCCAACATCTTGCAAAGCTTTAACTTGCTGCTCATTGATAATTCCAAAAGTAAAGCTAGCAACAGCGACAGGGTTATCGAGTAATACTTGTAATTGCTGGCTAAATAGGTGAGCAGGATTGTCAGGTAAGTCGATATCAATCGCATTATCGCTATAATAAGCTTGTAGCCAATCGGGCATCGGTGTATCTAAAGTAGTTGACTCTGCCGCCGATAATACCATTAAGTTTACGCCAAAGGGTCTACTTGTAAGCCTACGAATTTGGTTAATTTGGGTGTTTATAACCTCAGGGGCGGTCATGCCTGCACCAAGGCTACCAAGACCGCCAGAATTACTGACTGCAGCGATAAGCTCAGGTGTGGTAGCGCCGCCTGCCATAGGTGCTTGCACAATAGGACAAGTGAGTCCAATTGTATTCATTAAAGACATGACTGAACCTCTTTTATAGGATAAGTTTGATTGCTGACACCTACTGTAACAGAGGCAGTCAGATGGGGTTATCGATAGCGCACATTTAGTTGCTGAATACGGTTAACTGTTTAATACAGTCAGCTTCTGAATACAATCAACTTCTAAATACAGTCAGCTTCTGAATACAATCAACTTACTATAAAACAGTGCTCATATAGCCTGTTTCATATTAAATTAGTTTAGACACTGTACCTGTCTAAGATGACATGATAAGGAGGAAAATCAAGTCTGTGTTTTTAATGATAGATTCAATTCTCATCACAATTAGCTTTATAAACCTTGGCAAAATCTGCTGAGTAATGATTAATAATAACCTCTCTTTGCTTAGGCGTACCGTCCTTCCAAATAGGCTGCTTACTGCCAAGATTGGCATATTCAGCAAACACCCCATTTAGACTAAAGCGCATAGTATCAGGCACTATCACTTCACCCTTAGTACGTTTGTATAGTAAGAGGTAGCCATCTTTGGTTTGATAAGTTATCGCCCCCTCGTAAACATGACCTAAATAATAAGGCTCGTAATAGCCCTTAATAACTTCATTGGTAGGCGTTTTAAGAGAAAATAACGGG
>JAHHUJ010000168.1 GCA_020024075.1 Psychrobacter sp. | reverse complement strand
GGCTTTAAAGGCACGATTAGCAATATCTACCTGAAGCGGGTGAATACATAGCATCCCCGAAAACCCCAAGTCAGACGCATAGCCTGCGACTACCTCCATTGCAGCTGTATTTGTAAAGTCAGCAAAAGTACTTTCTATCGGCGCTGAAAGATTATAAATCTGACTTATCAGACGCAGCTGAATTCGCAGCTGTCTAAAAAAATCTTGCTCCGCTTTTGAGCCTGCGGTTAAATCCAGCTCATTACTAATGTCCAGCCGCCCATAACTAAGCGCCACCAATCCTTCACTTTGAGCAATGCTGTCTAACTGACTGATCCCTAGAGCTGACTCTATCTGAGCCACTACCGGCAGCCCTAGCAACTGAGATACGGACTCAACTTGCGAGGCCTCAGTCACTTTGGGCAATAGCACCCCATGAATGGCATCACAAGCAGCCACTGACTCACATAACGCCAAGTCCTCAGCTAAATGCGTATCATTATTCAGTCGCAGCCATAAACCACTAGCTCTTGCTCTTGCTCTTGCGTCTTGAGCACAAAGGTCTGACTTAACGCTATTATAGCGTGCCACATACTGTGCAATATGCTCTCGAGCTTGAGGCTTAGCGGCTGACTCTACTGCATCTTCTAAATCAATAATGACAGCATCAGCCCCACTATTAACCGCTTTATCAAAGCGCTCTGGCCTAGTGGCTGGGACAAAAAGCCAACTACGGGGCATCACCCAAAGTCCACTAGACTTGTATAAAGAGGTCTTATCTTGTCTATCCGTCACTATTGAAGGGGGTGTGTCATTCATTATCCATTCCTTTATAATTAAACACTTCGCATTTAGTCCATCTCACAGATTGTTTATGCTAATTAGCAATTGATCTAAGTGTTACTTTCCATCACAATTTCACTGGCCAGTCCCGTTATCTTATCTAGATAATGCTATAATTTGCCAGTTTTTTGAAACCTTAAAAACCAGATTAACAATATTTTAATATACACAGGTATTGAGATTACATGGCAAAAAGTAAACTGTTTCGCTCGACTATGATTGTCAGCTCAATGACCATGCTCTCACGTATATTAGGCCTTGTGCGTGATATGGTGTTGATGGGTGTGTTTGGGGCCGGTGGTCTGATGGATGCTTTCCTAGTCGCCTTCAAAATCCCCAATTTCCTACGTCGCCTATTTGCTGAAGGGGCCTTTAGCCAAGCATTCGTTCCTGTCTTGTCTGAATACAAAGAGCGCTTCACCCTACAAGAAGTACAGATTTTAATTAGCCGCACCTCAGGTGCCCTGCTAATGATCCTATCGATGCTAACGATCGTGGTTATGCTGGCCTCCCCTTGGGTTATTACCCTATTTGCACCGGGGTTTGCAGATGATCCTGAGAAGTTTAACACCGCAACTGAGCTATTACGGTTAACTTTCCCCTACTTATTATTCATCTCGATGACTGCTTTTGCCGGTAGTATTTTGCAAAGCTATGGCCGTTTTGCTGCTCCAGCAATAGCTCCTGTCCTGCTCAACCTAAGTATGATTGCTGGGGCTTTAATTTTTGCGCCTATGTTTGATAAACCTATTATGGCACTGGGTTACGCCGTTGCTATAGCAGGTCTATTACAATTCTTTATTCAGCTGCCCCAGCTTTATATGCAGAAGCTGTTGGTTAAGCCGAAGATTGATTTTCAGCACGAAGGGGTGCGCCGTATTCTAAAGCTGATGTTACCCGCCATTTTTGGGGTATCAGTGACGCAGATTAACTTACTGCTAAATACGGTCTTGGCCTCATTAATGATGACAGGTTCGGTATCTTGGTTATATGCAGCCGAGCGTTTGACTGAGCTGCCTTTAGGCTTAATTGGGGTGGCAATCGGTACTGTCATCCTACCTAGCTTATCGACCAGTGAGGCCAAAAAAGATGATGTCAGCTTCCGTAAGACTTTAGACTGGGCGGCAAGATTAATTATTGTTGTGGGAATACCCGCGGCTTGTGCGCTGTTTGTGCTATCTGATGTGTTAATGCAGACCTTGTTTATGCGTGGAGAATTCGCACTTCAAGACGCTAACATGAGTGGCTTTGCGCTACGTTGTATGGCTGGTGGTATTTTGGGCTTTATGCTTATTAAGATTTTTGCTCCTGCTTTCTTTGCCCGGCAAGATACCAAAACTCCGGTTAAGATAGGTATTGTTACCGTCATAGCCAATATGATATTTAGCTTAATCTTTGTTGGCATTTTTTACTACTTTAAACTGCCACTACATGGTGGATTGGCTTTAGCAACCACTGCTGCTTCACTCGTTAACGCCGGATTGCTGTATTACCTACTGCACAAGCGCAACTTATTCCGCTTTGGTCCACAGTGGAAAAAATTATTCGCTCAGTTTGCTATATCCAGCGCAGTAATGGTGGCGGCATTATATCTAATGCTTCCTTACTTCCCGACCCATGATACTCAGTGGCATCGTGTCTTTGCTTTATTGCTAATCTGTGCTGTGGGCGCTATTGTATACGCCGTAGTGTTACTGGCATCAGGCTTCCGTCCTCGTCAGCTAAAACATGGCTAACCTGTGCAATCCCGTAAAGCAAAATACCAGCCCACTTTGGCTGGTATTTTTTATTTAATTGATCGAACTAAAATAGCTCTAAGTACAACAACGCAATAAGCAAATTCAGACATAAAAAAACCACCGCAACTCCTAAAAGAATACGGTGGTTTTTTGCTTAAAACTTATAGCAAAACGCTATTAGCAAAGTAAGAGGTGAAATTACTCAGCGTCAGTTTTCTTAGCCTTGCTACGGCCACCAAACGCGCCAAAGCGTTTGTTGAAGCTTGCAACACGACCTTCGTTAGAAGTTTTACGTTGCTCGCCTGTGTAGAAAGGATGAGAAGCACTAGAAATATCTAGTGGATAGTAAGGATATTCTTTACCTTCATATTCACGAGTAGCTTTAGTTTTAGCTGTTGAACGGGTTAAGAAGTACACGTCAGCGTTAGTGTCGTGGAATAATACTTCTTGGTATTCTGGATGGATATCTTTACGCATAATAAATTCTCTCTGTGTCCGATATACAGCAGGGCTGTACGTAACTGAGGCACTAAACGCATTAGTGATTAGCCATCATGTCACTGGCTCATTCCAGCACATAACACCAATCCCCTGCTATTCTAGCCTTCCTCAGCGGGAAGTTAAGCCGATAATTTTACAGAGTTATCAAGCATGATGCAAGGTGATAATCAATAAATGTTAATAATCACACTGATTACCAACTCCATAAATAATGCCTGCTAACTGACTAAAAACAATCTGACCGATTAAATTGAAACTAATTTAGCTGTCTTTATTGGCTTGCTCTTTTTTAGAGTCAGCATCAGCTTCAGACTTTGACTCAGACTTTTGCTCTGAAGACTGATCATCTTCTGTATGAAAGTCGTAACTCTCTTGAGTTTCAGCGCCTTTGCTCGGATCTTTAGGCTCTTCACCGAATTGATCGGCCACTTCGTCACTTACTGCCGTATCTTTAGAGTCATTACTGTCATTTTTTTCGGCATTTTTATCCGCTTTTTCATCAGAGTCATTAGAAGTATCGTTTTTATCTGACTTATCTTCTTTTTCACTTTCAGAGGCACTGTTAGTTAAAGCTTGTTTGGCCACAATAGCTTCTGGGCCAAAAGTTGCTTTTGCCACACCAATAACCTGATCAATTAAATGACTGTTATAGTGAACTGTGGCCGCCACTGAAATTAGAGGTAAAATTCTACCTATCCAGCTGAGGTTAATATTATCCATATCGAAGTCGAACTGCTCTGCTAGCTTATCCACTTGCTGAGCATAAAATTGCACATTTGGATTAACAACACCTAAGCCTTTGGATAATTCACTGCGTAAACCATTGTTATCTGCACTGTCTACCAAGCCTTTAGCGACACCCAAGGCGGCTAAAATTGCTTGTTTTTCTTGCATTTTACTCAGATCAGCACTGTCTAATACCGCATAGGCCATTCTGATCCCCTGCTTACCAGTTAACGGCTTATCATACACCGTAGCCAACTGATAAACCGTACGCAATGACACCAATAATAACCATAAAGTATCAGCCAACATACCTGGCAAACCTGCTAAGCCTGTTACCCCGCCCATCGTTGCTAAGGCTCGGTTTTGGTTAGCAATATCGCGCGCTAAAGCATTACGCTCTTGGTCTGTTAACCCTTGAACCCCTTTAAAACGCTGCTCACGTGGTAAGTCAATTTCACTCCATGTAGCCGCTAGTTTTGACACTTGTGAAACCGCGCTATCCGCAGCTTTTTGGAAAATACTATCTGGCAACACTTTTTTGGCGTACGTGACGAAAGTAGAAAACAGAGAACCTAACAACTGCTGTGAAGTTTTTAGGGTCTGTTGACTTAATAAGTTACTAGCATTGTCATTTTTATATTCTGACAAATCGACCGCTTTAAATTGACTGGCTTTACCAGATTTAGCATTAAGACTATCCAGCATTGCACCAAAACGCTCTAAACCGCTACGAGCTACATGACCTACGGCATCAACGCCATTGATGATTTTTTTACTGGTGTTAGATTTATTGGATTTGTTCGCCATAAAAATTGCTTCCTAAAAATTAAATGAATTAATGGGGTTAAATACTCTTGTCTTTGTTAATTTCTTAGTGTTTTTTGAATATCAAATATTATAAGAAGTCATGAGTATAAGTTAACTCTTACATTAATACTGTCTTTCATTTTACGTAATTACGAGCAATATATCAGTTTAAACAGTGTTATCACGCTTTAGCACAATGTAAAATAGCCTACTGTTTACTTATATATAACCCCTTCAACTTACCTTATTGTCTTTATAATAAACAAATTTTGTGTTTGCCGCTAAAGATATCGAGCGTTTATGATTTACCATACTTTTACTTTCCATAACTTGCCAGCTCATAAGCTTCTACCCCACCTAATTAACTTTATCAAGCAAAGCTGCCTATCGCACCTGCTTTGGCATCCCTGCT
>JAHHUJ010000167.1 GCA_020024075.1 Psychrobacter sp. | reverse complement strand
TTTATTGATACCGAGTGGCACAGCGACTGGAAATGGAACCGAGTTGCGCCACATTTGGGTACGCTTGAAGGTCGTTATGTACTTGATGTTGGCGGTGGCTCAGGTTACCACGGTTGGCGTATGGCAGGGGCAGGGGCGAAGCAAGTGATAGTTATTGACCCTTCTTGTTTGTTCTATCATCAGTTTATGGCCATTCGTCATTTTGTAAGTGGCTTCGATGCTGATACCGATGATGATAAAACAGGCATGGGTTACCGCACCCACTATATTCCTGTAGGGTTAGAGGAATTACCTTACAGTACTGACCAAGGCAATCAACTGTTTGATACCGTATTCTGTATGGGAGTGCTGTATCATCGTCAGTCGCCTTTTGAGCATTTGCATCAGCTAAAGAATCAGCTGATTAAAGGCGGGCAATTGGTACTAGAAACCTTGGTGGTCGAAGGTGATAAAAACACGGTACTCGTTCCTCATGATAGATATGCCAAGATGAATAATGTTTATTTTTTACCGTCAGTAGCGGCCTTGACTGGCTGGCTGGAGAAAGTGGGCTTTAGTGAGGTCAAATGCGTCGATGTTGATATCACCTCAACCGAGGAGCAGCGAGCCACACAGTGGATGACCTACCAATCGCTAAAAGATTTCTTAGATCCTAATGATCCAACCAAGACCATCGAGGGCTATCCCGCACCGATGCGAGCCACTTTAATAGCCACTAAATAGCGGCTATTGCGGGAGAGGTTAATCTTAGGAGAGTGGGGTGGTTAATAGCTCTAATAGCAGTTACTTTAGCGTCAGTTAATTACAGTACCCACTTTTCAAATATAACCTCAAGCACCAGTTTTAATAAGAAGCCAACGAAACCTGCTCCTAGTGCTAAGAAGATCCAAAATGTACCGGCACGACCGGCATCTGACTTTTTGGAGATGTCCCACATAATAAAGAACAAAAAGCCAATAAAGATAGGCAGTAAAACGTATAGGCCCCAGTTGGTAACCGTTTCAGCAGAGATGGCGAAGACAGTAGCGATCATAAGTGTGTTCCAATAATAATTATAATTTGTCATAAGCTTTTTGGCTCAAAGCCAAAAATAAAGCTCTATGCAGTCCAAAAGCTTACAGAGATATAAAATAAAGAGGTCTCTATTATAGAGGACTACGCTGCGATATTGCCATGAACTGGGCTAAAGTATACAAAATAGCAAACATTAAAGTTTATGGAAAAATCGGTCAAACCTTGATATATTAAAGGGTTGCTCCAAAATATTAGCAATACCTTATAGCGCTGTATTGCTGTAGAATCATATCCATCTAATATTCACTTAACTTCAGAGTTTAATAAATTATGTCGCAAGCTCAAATTGATGAAATCTTTGCGTTATTAGATAGCGCAGCCAAAGTACTGATTGATCAAGGAATATTGCCGAATGACTGGCAAAATAACAGTCAAATCACTCGCAGTAAAAACCCTGAGCATGGCGATTATGCCAGTAACATCGCTTTAACTGCTGCTAAAGCTGCAAAGTCCAATCCACGTGCTCTGGCAGAACAACTGACTGCCGCTTTGCCTGAAAATGACAGCATCGCTAAATTAGAGGTGGCAGGCCCTGGCTTTATTAATATATTTTTAAATAGCGATGCAAAATTTGCGGTATTAGACGCTATTTTTGATAAAAACGAGCGTTACGGCTTAACTGATGAGTTTTCTGGTAAAAAAATTCAAGTGGAGTTCGTTTCCGCCAACCCAACCTCAAGCCTGCACGTTGGTCATGGCCGCGGTGCAGCTTTTGGGATGAGTGTTGCCAATTTGCTAGAAGCGGTTGGTTATCAAGTGACTCGTGAATACTATGTCAACGATGCCGGTCGTCAGATGGATATATTGGCGACCAGTACTTATCTGCGTTATTTGCAGGTATGCGGGGAACAAATAAAATTCCCTGTGGGTGGTTATCAAGGTGATTATGTCACCGATATTGCCAAAAAGATTAGAGCAGAAAGTGGCGACAAATACCTACACCCATATCGTGTAATCAGTGATAATGCACCAGAAGATGAAGTGTCTGAGGTGAATGAGGCTGGTGAAAAAGAAGTGATCTCTGGTGATAAAAATGCACATATTGATGTGCTTATTGCCAACAGCAAAAAGACGCTTGGTGAAGGATACGAGGTATTCTTAAATACTGCCCTTAATGAAATTCTTGACGATATCAAAGATGATTTAAATGACTTTGGGGTTCGTTTTGAACAGTGGTTTAGTGAAAGATCTATTGCTGGTGAGATTGAGCCGGTATTGGCAGAGCTTGAAAGCAAAGGTTACCTATATGAAAAGGACGGCAATACTTGGTTCCGCTCCACTGATTTTGGTGATGAAAAAGACCGTGTGGTACGTCGTGCCAATGGTTTAACCACTTATTTTGCTTCTGATATTGCTTATCACAAAAACAAATTCGAGCGTGGCTTTGATACCGTAATTAACGTTTGGGGTGCAGACCACCACGGCTATATTGCCCGTGTCCGTGCAGCGTTAACGGCTTTGGGTATTGATGAAAAACGTCTTGAAGTTATTTTGGTACAGTTTGTGGCGCTATGGCGCGGCGAAGAAAAAATCCAAATGTCTTCTCGTTCAGGTAAGTTTGTGACTTTACGTGAGCTGCGTGAAGAGGTGGGTAATGATGCGGCTCGTTTTTATTATGTGGCTCGTAAGCCAGAAGTTCACATTGACTTCGATCTTGAGCTTGCCAAATCACAAAGTAAAGACAACGCCGTTTATTACATTCAGTATGCTCATGCTCGAGTATGTAGTGTGCTTGAAAAGATAGCTGCCAAAGGTTTTGATGTAGATGATGCACAAGGCAAAGCCATGCAAAGTCTACTAAACACAGAAGCAGAAAGTGAGCTAATTAAACTGTTGGCCGCTTATCCTGCGACCTTAAAGCGGGCAGCTACTGGTTATGAGCCTCACGTATTGACCAATTATTTAAAAGACTTAGCCTCGCTGTTCCACGCTTGGTATAACGACAATCGTATTCTGCCGGTCAGTATTATTGCCGATGAAACCCCAAGCCAAGAAGAGCTAGATTTAATGCAGGCTCGCTTACGTTTGTCTAAGGCTGTACGTCAAGTATTGGCCAATGGCTTGAGCCTATTAGGATTATCGGCCCCTACCAGTATGTAAATCCGTTGTTTAGCTTGGGCTATTTGTTTTCTATGCTAAACACCCTATAAGTTAATTGTAGATTTTATTTGCTATGATTGACTTATAGGTCTATTAACAATTTTAAAAACATGGCCTGACTGAATTATAAATGGAGAAAATTAATGTTAGCAAAAAGACCCAAAGGTAAAGGTACTGTAGAAAGACGCCAGAGTGGTGGGGCTTCAAGCTTACTGTGGATGTTCGTTGGTGCAGTGCTTACCATAGGCTGTATATTGGTACTGTATCTATGGAATCCATTTGATATTGGCTCAGAGTCTAAGGTCGAGGAGCGTACGGTTGAGCCTATTAATCAGCCTACGTCTGAAACCAATGAGTTTGAATTCTATGACTTGCTACCCGATCAAGAAATGATTAGCTTGCCGGATGAGGCGGTATTTATAGAAGATGAGCCTGCTGCCAGTGGCGGTGATTTGCAGCCAGATGTGGTGTTAACTCAGCCAAGTACAGAGCCACGAGACAGCAGCGATAGCGGTTCTGGTAACTTCGGTATCTCAGAAGAAAGAACCATTAGTCCGACCCCTAATCAGCAGGCGCCTAGCGGTGAGCAGGAGATTGTCATTATTGAAGAAGAAGGCACCTATGATGATCCAACTGAGGGCAATCAAGGGGCTGCTACTCGAGGTAATAAGAGCAATAGTGCGTCACAAACCGCTGCCAAACCTGCACCAGCAAAAAGCTATATCCTACAGATTAATAGCTTTAGTAGTGCAGAAGAGGCTGATAAGCGTCGGGCGCAAGTGCTAATGGCCGGTGTGGATGCTCATGTCGTTAAGAGCAAGATGGCTAATGGTCAGGTGGTTTATCAAGTGGTTTCACCCACCATGACCAATCGTCAAAACGTGATGGCTGCCCAGCAAAGATTGCAAAATAATGGTATTGATTCTTTGGTTGTTGAACAACGCCGTTAAAATACATAGCCCTTAATCTAAAGGTGGGTTAACTATGGCAAAAGTTTCTTCTATTACTCGAGTGCTGCAAATTATTGAAGCAGTCTCTTATTCAGCCAAGCCAATCACACCGCTAGAGTTGTCACAGCAACTTGATATCCCCAAACCAACGATTCATCGCTTGTTGCAGCAGCTGATAGAAGAGGGGTTTGTCATGGTGGATATCACCGGCGGCATTGTCGCTGGGCGCCGAGTGCGCAATATGAGTGTCGAGCTGTGGCAACAGCGTCAGTTTTATAGTGAGCGCCATGTTATCTTGCAGCGTCTGGTACGTGATGTAAAAGAAACTTGCGGCATTAGTGTACCGCACAATATGCACATGATTTATACCAATCGAGCTAAGACTGACTTACCCTTACAGATTTACTTGCCAGTAGGTGCCAAATCACCGATGTGGTGTACCGCGACCGGTAAGCTGTATCTGAGCCAGCTTTCGCCTGAGCGGCGCAGTAAAATGCTACAAAACTTAAGCTTGGATAAATTCACCAAAAATACCATCACCGATATTAATGAGCTTAATAAAGCATTAGATGCCATAGCTGAGACAGGGGTGGGTATCGATAATGAAGAATTTATCTCAGAGATGGTCGCCGTCTCGGTGCCTATCTTAGATAAAAAAGACCGTTACTTAGCGTCGCTTTATATGCATGCCCCGACGGTACGGGTGTCGCTTGAGGATATGATGCAGTCGGTTCCCCGCTTGCGTGAAGCGGCTTTAGATATTCAAACTCTGGTCTATGAGCTGCAAAGCTAAAGCTGCTTTAACTGAAATTGAAATAAAATAAATAACAATAAGCCCAAGTCATTGACTTGGGTTTATTGTTTATAGGGCTCATTGTTTATAGGG
>JAHHUJ010000166.1 GCA_020024075.1 Psychrobacter sp. | reverse complement strand
GGTAAGTGGTGCAGTCCAATATGATGACTAGTGCCAATCACTAATTTGCCAGATATGGTCTGCTGTGAATTTTGGATATTTATCTTAAAGTTATCGTAATCATCCAACCAGCGCTTCGCATGTGGCAGTAGTTCGTTAGCGGCCGCAGTAGGTACAATGCCACGTCCTAGTGTATCAAATAGGGTCACCTTAAATTCATCTTCAAGGTTTTTGATACGTTTACTGACAGCAGGCTGAGTAATAAAAAGTTTTTCAGCCGCTCCTGAAATACTGCCCGTTTGCATTACAGTGATAAAGGTAGTCAAATTTGTGGTATTCATGGTCAGCCTAAAACTATCAAAGAAGAATGGATTTTATAAGTATAATATAAAGTTTTCTATATGATAAAAATCATCAATTATTATTATATAACTTAGCTGTTATAATCTCAATACGTAAGGCGAGTTAAGCAAAGATTATTATATATAATATCAATGACTAAATTAGCTTAAATATTTCAAGTATATTAAATACCTTAATTATAGCAGTGGTAAGGGTGAATATAATTTTTAATTAAAATATCCCTTAATTCATCATTACTTTAATTACTTTTATTGATATCTACAAACATGATAAGCCAGCAAGGAAGTATTCCATGTCAGCAACACAATCAAATACCGCAAAAACTTTATATGACAAACTATGGGACGCTCATTTGGTGAGTCAGCGTGATGATGGCTCAAGTCTAATTTATATTGACCGTCATTTATTGCATGAAGTTACCAGCCCTCAGGCTTTTGAAGGTTTGGCTTTGGCCAATCGTGAACCTTGGCGTCTATCGGCCAATATTGCCACCCCAGATCATAACGTTCCTACCGTTCGTAAGGAGCGTCTAGAAGGGGTAAGTGGTATTAAAGATAAGGTATCACGCTTACAGGTGAAAACTCTGGATGATAACTGCGTTAAATTTAACATTGCTGAATTCACCATCAATGATGCGCGTCAAGGCATTGTCCACGTGGTCGGCCCTGAGCAAGGTCTGGTATTACCGGGTATGACGGTGGTCTGTGGTGACTCTCACACTGCAACTCATGGTGCTTTAGGCTGCTTAGCGCACGGTATCGGCACCTCTGAAGTGGAGCATGTACTAGCGACACAGTGCTTGGTACAAAAGAAGTCCAAAAATATGCTGATTCGAGTCGATGGTGAGCTTGGTGAGGGCGTCACTGCCAAAGATGTGGTGTTGGCCATCATTGCTAAGATTGGTACTGCAGGGGGTACGGGTTATGCCATTGAGTTTGCCGGTGAGGTGTTCAAAAATATGAGCATGGAAGGCCGTATGACCGTGTGTAATATGGCCATTGAAGCCGGTGCTCGTGTGGGTATGGTTGCCGTTGATGATACTACTATTGACTATGTCAAAGGCCGCCCTTATGCCCCAACAGGCGAGCAGTGGGAGCAAGCGGTTGCCTACTGGAACACACTACATTCAGACGAAGGCGCTCATTTTGATGCCATTATTGAATTAGATGGTAATGACATTGCCCCTCAAGTGTCTTGGGGTACGTCACCTGAGATGGTGGTCGATGTGACCCAAAGCGTACCGACTTTGGCTCAAGCCAAAGATGAAGTCCAAAAAGAAGCTTGGAGCCGTGCCTATGAATATATGGGCTTAACTGAAGGTCAGCCGATTACCGATATTAAATTAGATCGTATCTTTATTGGCTCTTGTACCAACTCACGTATCGAAGATTTACGCTCAGCGGCGTCGGTGATTAAAGGACGCAAGGTTGCGGATAATGTCAAAGAAGCCATCGTAGTAGCCGGCTCAGGACAAGTGAAGCAGCAGGCTGAAGAGGAAGGACTAGATAAGCTATTTATTGAGGCAGGCTTTGAATGGCGTGAGCCGGGCTGCTCAATGTGCTTGGCAATGAACGCTGATAAACTACAGCCAAAAGAGCACTGCGCTTCTACCTCAAACCGTAACTTTGAAGGACGTCAGGGGAATGGTGGTCGTACTCACTTAGTCAGTCCAGCTATGGCTGCCGCCGCTGCTTTGGCCGGTCACTTTGTGGATGTACGCAGCTTCTAAGCTGTCTCAGAAGTTTAAATCACACCCCATTTAAAGGAATACACCATGCAAGCTTATAACACTCAAACTGGCATTGTCTGCCCACTAGACCGCTCAAATGTGGATACCGATCAGATTATCCCAAAGCAGTTTTTGAAATCTATCAAACGCACAGGTTTTGGCGTGAATTTATTTGACGACTGGCGTTATTTAGATGAAGGGTTCCCGGGTCAAGACCACTCAAAGCGCCCAATTAACCCAGACTTTGTGTTAAATAAACCCCGCTATCAAGGTGCTACTATCTTGCTGGCACGAGACAACTTCGGTTGTGGTTCAAGCCGTGAGCACGCGCCTTGGGCCTTATCAGAGTACGGATTTCGTACGGTAATTGCACCAAGTTTTGCGGATATTTTTTATAATAACTGCTTCAAAAACGGTATGTTGCCGATAGTCTTGCCTGAAGAGCAAGTAGACGAGCTGTTTGAAGCTTGTTTTGCCAATGAAGGCTATGAGCTAACCACAGACTTAGAGCGTCAGGTGGTGGTGACCCCTGAAGGCAAAGAGTTCCCGTTTGAAGTAGATGAGTTTCGTAAGCATTGCTTGTTAAATGGTTTGGACGATATTGGTCTGACCTTACAACAGCAAGATGCTATCGAAGCTTATGAGGCAAAAATGAAGCAAAAGACACCTTGGGTGTTTAATGCAGTTAAGGCATAAGCCCAGCATCGTTTTTATGACTAAGCCTGTTAGTTGACTTATCAATTAACAGGCAATCAAGATTTTGGAACCATTATTTAGGAACACAGGATATGGCAACCGTATTAACTCTAGCAGGGGATGGCATTGGTCCGGAGATTATGACTCAGGCCGTTGCAGTATTAAAAGCAGTCAATGAAAAGTTCGAGCTGGGTCTGAGCCTAGAAGAAGGGGACTTGGGCGGTGCGGCTATCGATAGAGCAGGGGTACCTTTACCCGAGGACACGTTACAAAAAGCACGAGCAGCAGATGCAGTATTACTGGGTGCGGTAGGCGGCCCTAAGTGGGATGGTATCGAGCGTAGTATTCGTCCTGAGCGTGGCCTATTAAAAATCCGCAGTGAGCTGGGTTTATTTGCCAACTTACGGGTGGCTAAGCTGTATCCACAACTGGCCAATGCTTCAAGCTTAAAGCCAGAGATCATCTCAGGGTTAGATTTGCTGATCGTACGTGAGCTGACGGGCGGCATTTATTTTGGTGAGCCTCGCGGTATCCGTACGCTAGATAATGGTGAGCAGCAAGGCTACAACACCATGGTCTATAAGACTTCTGAGATTGAGCGTATTGGTAAAGTGGCGTTTGAGTTGGCCAAAGTACGTGCCAAAGCCAATGGTACAGCCGCTAAAATCTGTTCAGTGGATAAAGCCAACGTTCTGGAGGTGACTGAGCTTTGGAAGCAGACCATGATTAAGCTGCAACAAAGTGAGTATCCAGAGGTTGAGCTAAGCCATATGTATGCTGACAATGCTTGTATGCAGTTGGTACGTGATCCTAAGCAGTTTGATGTGATGGTAACTGGTAATATGTTTGGCGATATTTTATCGGATGAAGCAGCGATGTTGACCGGCTCCATCGGTATGCTACCATCAGCGAGCTTAGATGAGAATGGTAAAGGTATGTATGAGCCTTGCCACGGCAGTGCGCCAGATATCGCAGGTCAAGACAAGGCCAATCCTTTAGCGACTATCTTGTCTGTGGCGATGATGCTACGTTATACCTTCAAGCATGAAGCGTCAGCGGCAGCTATTGAGCAAGCGGTAAGTGAAGTGTTAGATGATGGTCTACGCACCGGTGATATTATGGACAGTGATGAGACAGGCTTGACCCTTGTAGGCTGTAAGCAGATGGGTGAAGCAGTATTGGCTAAGTTAGGCTAAGCTAAGCACTGGTGATTAACACAGAAACCGAATTTTGAACTAAGCCCCATAAGTTGGACACAATTTATGGGGCTTATTTCATCTTATGGTTCGGTTTTCTTATTCTTTTAAAGTTTTTATTGTTTGGCGGATTCGCATCCCAAGTGCAACCGCATTAAGCGGTCAATAAATCAACGAACTGACCAAAGAATAACTCATTTGGTGTCTTAAAGCATCGAGTTTTTCTTGGTCGGTTATTTAGCCTATCTTGGACGGCTTGTACTTGAGTATCAGTAATTTGGTTAAAGTCAGTCCCTTTAGGGAAATACTGTCTAATCAGCCCATTGGTATTCTCATTAATCCCTCTTTGCCACGAGGCATAAGGGTCGGCAAAGTAAGTATCAATCTTAAGTGCTTTCGCTATTTTCTCATGCTTTGCAAACTCTAGCCCATTATCAAGCGTTAGGCTATATAACCTATCCTTGATGGGTTTAAGACACTGTATGGCGACATCTGCCAGTTTATCGGCATTCTTGCCATCTAATCTAACAATCTGGGTATACAGCGTCTTTCTATCTACTAGTGTCAATAATGCACTTTGTCTATTCTTGCCAATGATGGTATCACCTTCAATGTCACCAATGCGTCTTTTGTCATTGATAAGCTTTGGTCTGTCATGAATACTCACTCTGTTAGGTATTTTGCCACGTTTGCTATAGTTGCTACCATAACGCTTACGGTAAGGCTTACTCACTATTCGCAGGTGTTTGTATAGATTACCGCCTGATGCTTTGTCAGCGTATACTAGGCGATAGATAGTTTCATGATGAAGCGATATTCTCTTGCGAGTTTGTAAGTAGCCACATATTTGCTCAGGACTTAGCTCTTGTTTGAGTAATGTTTTGATAAAGCCAATAACCTTATCTGTCAGCTTTATCATGCGAGGTTTGTTTTGATGCCGACTTAAAGCCCTTTGATTCGCTTGTTTGTGTCTATAACCTTTTAATCCTGTGTTTCGTTTTAGCTCCCTTGTTATCGTACTTGGGTGCCTGCCTAGCGATTTGGCGATGTCTTTTTTTGATACGC
>JAHHUJ010000165.1 GCA_020024075.1 Psychrobacter sp. | reverse complement strand
AATGAGCGTGAGCTAAAAGCAGCTGAATTTGACCTAAACTATGTTGCACTAGAAGGTAACATCGGTTGTATGGTTAACGGTGCTGGTCTTGCTATGGCCACAATGGACATCATCAAACTATACGGCGGTAAGCCAGCTAACTTCCTAGACGTTGGTGGTGGTGCTACTAAAGACCGCGTTGTAGAAGCGTTCAAAATCATCTTAGAAGATGACAGCGTACAAGGCGTTTTAATCAATATCTTCGGTGGTATCGTACGTTGTGACATGATTGCTGAAGCAATTATTGCAGCGGTTAAAGAGGTGAATGTAACTGTACCTGTCGTGGTTCGCTTAGAAGGTAACAATGCTGAATTAGGTGCTAAGTTGTTAGACGAGTCTGATGTGAAAGTAATTTCAGCTCAAGGCCTATCTGACGCTGCGCAGAAAATTGTTGATGCTGTAAAAACTGCATAATCCCCAATAAGTGACCATAATTAGGAGTAAATAATGAGTGTATTAATTGATAAAGACACCAAAGTATTGGTGCAAGGTTTTACTGGTAAAAACGGTACTTTCCATTCAGAACAAGCGATTGAGTACGGCACTAAAGTAGTTGGTGGTGTAACGCCAGGTAAAGGTGGTCAAACTCACCTAGGTCTACCTGTATTTAACACTATGGCGGAAGCTATGGAAGCGACTAACGCTGATGCGTCAGTTATCTATGTTCCAGCTCCTTTCGTTCTAGATTCAATCATCGAAGCGGTAGACGCAGGCGTTAAGCTAATCGTTGTGATCACTGAAGGTGTGCCAACTTTAGATATGCTAAAAGCCAAACGCTACATCGAGCAAGCTGGTGATGTGAAAATGGTTGGTCCAAACTGCCCAGGCGTGATCACTCCAGGTCAGTGTAAAATTGGTATTATGCCAGGCCACATCCACTTACCAGGTAAAGTGGGTATCATCTCACGTTCAGGTACATTGACTTATGAAGCTGTGGCTCAAACCACTAAACTAGGCTTCGGTCAGTCAACTTGTATCGGTATTGGTGGTGACCCAATCCCAGGTATGAACCAAATCGATTGCTTGAAGATGTTCCAAGAAGATCCTCAAACTGAAGCCATCGTATTAATCGGTGAAATCGGTGGTACTGCTGAAGAAGAAGCAGCCGCTTACATCAAAGAGCACGTCACTAAGCCAGTTATCGGTTACATCGCTGGTGTTACTGCCCCTAAAGGTAAACGTATGGGCCATGCTGGTGCAATTATCTCTGGTGGTAAAGGTACTGCTGAAGAGAAATTCAAAGCATTCGAAGAAGCGGGTATCGCGTACACTCGTGACCCATCTAAGATTGGTGAGACAGTTAAAGAAGTTACTGGTTGGTAATTTGCTTTATCACTCAGACAGCTTAATCCCTGTCTGCAAAACGTCTATGTGTTAATGAAAAGGGCATCCTTCGGGGATGCTCTTTTTTTTGGGTTTGTTTTTAGCTGTTTGGGCTCCAGTTTGATGGTTTTAGTTTGATGGCTTTAGTTTTAGAATTTTAGGGTTATAGTTTTATGGCATCAGCTTTTTGGTCTGAGCTTTGGCTAATAGGGTGATAAATACTCAGCATTGATAGGACATGGGCTAAAGTTTGCTACAATAAGAACCGAACCCTATACCAAATATAAACTCTATATTTATCAAAGTTGGATGCTTATGACCACTCAAGTTACTCATGCTGTTATCCCTGTTGCCGGCTTCGGTACTCGTATGTTGCCTTTATCTAAGTCTGTGCCCAAAGAGCTATTGCCACTGGGTAATCGTCCAGCCATTCATTACGTCATTGAAGAAGCCATTGCTGCCGGTATTAAGCACATTGTATTGGTGGGGCATGCCCAAAAAAGTGCCATTGAGAACTACTTCGATATCAATGCTGAGCTTGATAACCAGCTGCGTGCCAAAGGCAAAAATGAGCTGGCTGACAGCTTAAACTGGTTACCAGAGGATGTCTCAGTATCTATGATTCGCCAAGGTAAGCCATTAGGTCTTGGTCATGCCGTGTTAAAGGCCCGTCCTATTGTCGGAGACAATCCTTTTGCGGTATTGCTGCCAGATGTGGTGCTTAATCCTTTCACCACCAATATGGACAAAGACAACCTAGCTTATATGATTCAGAGCTTTGAGCAAACTAACCATTCGCAAATCTTAGTCAGTGCTGTGGCCGATGAAGATGTACATAAATATGGCATCGCTAAACTACAAGATGACACGCAATTATCACAGCTGTCTGCTGATAAAAACGCCAACTTCGCGGTGGCCGGCTTTGTAGAAAAGCCGGCATTAGCAGATGCACCCTCTAATCTAGCAGTGGTGGGGCGTTATGTGTTTACCGCTACTATTTTTGATTATCTGGCTGAGACTAAGCCCTCAGTGGGCGGTGAAATCCAATTGACCGATGCCATTGATGCCTTAATTAGCACCCAAGGGGTGGATATCACCACCATGCTTGGCGAAAGTTTTGATGCTGGTGATATGACCAGCTATATGAAGGCCTTTATTTATTTTGCTGAGCAGCAGCTTCAAGCCTAACTTTAGCCCTATTGAGTCACATTATTATGATAGCAGACCACAGAAATAATCCTCTACCTACTCAGTTGCCACAGTGGCAACAGCTGCAACAGTTGGCACAAAAGCCTTGGTCGTTGACACAGTTATTTGCTAAGCAGCAAGACAGGGCGCAAAAGTTTAGTGTTCAGGCCGCAGGGATATATTTTGATTACTCCAAGCAGTGCCTTGATGAGTCGGTGAAACAGCAGTTGATACAATTAGCCGAAGCTTGTGGTTTACCGCAAAGAATCCGTAGCCTGTATCAAGGTGCCAAAGTAAATAGTAGTGAGGATAGAGCGGCATTACACACTGCCCTGCGTTTACCAAAGACTGCCAAGCTATCACACCAAGGCATGGATGTGGTGGCAGAGGTCCATGATAGTCTAGATAAAGCAGCAGATTTGGTGAGCCGAATTCGCAATGGTATCTGGCGTGGCTATTCGGGTAAAGCCATTACCGATGTGGTTAATATTGGTGTGGGTGGCTCAGATTTAGGCCCAGTTATGGCCAATACTGCGCTCGATGAATGGGCGGATAGTAACATTGAAGTTCACTTTGTATCTAATATGGATGGTACTCAGTTAGGCAGCTTACTAGAGCGTCTTAATCCAGAAACGACGTTATTTATCATCTCCTCTAAGTCTTTTGGTACGGTGGATACCTTGTCTAACGCAGAGACGGCTCGAGCTTGGCTGCAGAGCACTGGGGCCAGTAAAGCCACCTTACTGCGCCGTCATTTTATTGGTATCTCAGCTAATCCTGACAGAGTGAGTGCTTGGGGGATCGCCCCAGAGCACCAATTAAAGCTTTGGGACTGGGTTGGCGGCCGTTTTTCAATGTGGTCGGCCATTGGCTTAGCGGTAGCCATTCGCATTGGTACTAAGCGCTTTAATGAAATGCTGCAAGGGGCTTATGCGATGGACCAGCACTTCTTGCATACTGATTTTGATCAAAATCTACCGGTGTTACTGGGACTGATCGGCGTCTGGAACAGCACTTTTTTAGACATTAATGCCCATACCGTGCTGCCTTATGACGGTCGTCTTAAGTACTTTCCAAGCTACTTAACCCAACTTGAAATGGAGAGCAATGGTAAATCAGTGACCCATGACGGTCAGCCTATCACTTATGCCACCTGCCCAATTTTATGGGGGGAGATTGGCTCTAATGCGCAGCACGCCTTCTATCAGTTGCTGCATCAAGGTACCCAAAAAGTGTCTTGTGATTTCATTGCCTGCGTTAACAATTATCAAGAGTCTGAGTCTAGTGAATTAAAGCGTCAACATGCTTTGTCGTTGGCTAACTGCTTGGCACAAAGTCGGGTACTGGCTTTTGGTAATGAGGCGTTAGCTGCCAAAGCGGAGCCACAAGTCTCAAAGCTGGATAAATTCAAGCGCTATCGGGGCAACCAACCATCGACGACGATATTATTGGATGAGCTGACCCCAACGAGCTTTGGTGCTCTCATTGCTTTGTATGAACATAAAGTGTTCGTTATGGCCAGTATTTGGGACATCAACCCGTTTGATCAATGGGGTGTGGAGATGGGTAAAAAGGTGGCCAATGAGGTCTTTGCGCATATTCATTTAGCAAAACCTGAGTCAAATGCAGCTACAGAAGAACAGGCCAATTTTGACAGCTCTACTCAGGCTTTATTGCAGCATATTAATAAGCAAATTGAAGAACAGTAAGTGTTAGTATTGACAACAATAAAACCATTAAAAACAATAAAAAGGACGAAGTTTGATGACCATGCTAGCCAATGTGATACCCAGTAATAGCACAGAGGATAACCTGTGCGTAATTATCGGACACTCAATCGATGCCATTACTACCGCTACGGTGATGGTAAGTTTGGGAAATAAAGTCAGCTTGTATGCCAATCAAGCAGAGCTTGAACATACTTTAGCCAACTATAAATTTGAGCATCAGCAGCAGGCCTTATGGCAGCTGTATCTAAACCAACAAAGTATCAGGGTACAGCCTATTCCAGAGCAAGCGGCGGCGGTATTTACCCAGCAAACGGCCAGCTTATACTGGCTGTTCCATAGCGACTTGCCTGAGACTTGGTGTCAGAGCAATGACAATAAGCCCACTTGGGTAACTGCACTAAATGAGAGCCAAGTGCCTAGTCAGACCCCGGTTATCTTAAGTGGTATTAGCACGTTGGGAGTTTTTGCAGATATTGCTCATTATTGCCAACGCCCTTGGGTCTATTACGTGCCCTTTGTGTTTTTGCAAGATGGCAGCGCCTATCCTTCAATGCTATCACCTAAGCTGTGGCTAATGGGGGAGAAGACAGCCGACTCATTAGATAAAGTAGCAGTATTACAGCCCTTGATTGCTCAAGCCCAGCGCAGTTATATTAGTGATATTGCGACCATTGAATTCTCACGTAGTGCCATTATGAGTATGCTAGCCACTCGGGTTAGCTTTATGAATGAATGGTCAAGACTGGCCGATCGTCAAGGAGTAGATATCCTAGAAGTAGCTGACATTATGCGGTTAGACGCTCGTATTG
>JAHHUJ010000164.1 GCA_020024075.1 Psychrobacter sp. | reverse complement strand
TAATTGATCTTAGCCAGCCAAGCGATATCCGCACTTTAATTTATACATCAGGCACTACAGGCAATCCTAAGGGTGCCATCATCACTCATGCCAATAGTATGTTTGAAATACAGGCGACCGCCTCTGTATTAGACGTCTATCCCTCTGATGAACAGCTGTGTTTTTTACCGCTATGTCATATTCTAGAACGTGTTGTATCCGTTGACATTCCCATCCATAGAGGTTGTATCGTTAACTTTGCTGAGAGTACAGAGACCGTATTTGATAACCTGCGTGAAGTCTCCCCACATACTTTTACCGCCGTTCCTAGGCTGTGGGAGAAACTTTACGCCACAGTGAGTAATATGCGCAGTGATGCCAGTAGCTTCAATGGTTGGGCTTTTGACAATGCTGTTAAAGTCGGAAAAGCCTATGCCGCTGTCACATTAGCAGGTGACAAGCCAAGCTCAGCACTTGCGATACAATACAAATTCTGGGACACATTGGTACTAACCAAAATACGTGAAATACTTGGTATGTCCAATATTCGCCGTGCAATCACAGGCGCAGCTCCCATATCACCTGAGGTTATCTTATGGTTCCATGCTATTGGTGTACCCATTTATGAGGGCTATGGTATGACCGAAAGTACCGGCGTTATCTCGGTCAATAGTAAAGATCACATTCGACTTGGCAGCGTGGGACAATTGATACCTGGCAGCGAAGCTGTCATCGCTGACAACGGTGAGATATTAATTAAAGGACCCCATGTCTTTAATGGCTACTGGAATAATCCGGAAAAGACTGCAGAAGACTTAAGAGACGGCTGGCTCCATACCGGCGATATGGGAGAGATAAAAGAGAGCTATCTTTATATTACCGGTCGTATTAAGGATATTATTATCACTGCTGGTGGCAAAAACATTACCCCTGCTGTCATCGAAAGCAAACTGAAATTCTCTCACTATATCTCTGACGCTGTGGTTATTGGAGATAAGCGCAAATACCTGACCTGTCTTATTATGATTGATCAAGAAAATGTCGAAAAGTTTGCTCAAGACAATCAAGTAAGCTTTTCTGACTTTAGCTCTTTATGTCATTCTCCTCAAGTAATTGACTTGATAGATCAGGTCATCCAAGACGCCAATCAATCTTTTGCTCAAGTAGAACAAATCAAATATTTCCGCCTTATAGATGTCTTGTTAACCGCTGAAGATGAAGAATTAACTGCCACTATGAAGCTCAAACGAAGTTTTGTCGAAAAAAGGCACCATGCTTTGATCGATGCGATGTACTAGTCTGTTCTTCTTGATGTGAGTTATCACATTTTTTGGATAGATTTTTTGGATAGATTGGTACTTTTTAAAACCTGCATTAATTCAAATTTGCAGTAATAAGCGACAGTGTCGCAAGGAGAGATACAATGAAAGGAAGCTTTAAATTAACTTTGATGGCATTGGCTATCACCATGTCTGGACTCACTGGGTGCATACAATCTGACAATGAGGATACCGCCTCTGGTGAAACGGCTAATACCGAAAAATCAATGGATGGTGAAGTACAAATGACCAGTGACATACCAGTCCAAGGCGTTACTGATGATGAAATTGTCATCGGTGGTGTCCATGATCTGTCAGGTATTTTTGCTGTATTCTCAGCACCAGCTGTCAAAGCTGCCAATCAATATTTTTCAGAAGTAAATGCTAATGGTGGTGTCCATGGTCGTCAAATCCGCTACGTGGTTGAAGATCACGGCTATCAAGTGCCAAAAGCAGTACAGGCCACTAACAAACTGATCAACCGTGACAAAGTATTTGCTATGTTGATGAGCCTTGGTACACCACATAATTTAGCCGCCTTCCCTATTATGGATCGCAATAACGTACCAAACATACTGCCTCTTACCTTTGCTGAGCCTATGCAATCAGAAGGTCCTTTTAATCGCCGCTATACCCTAGGGGCAACTTATTATGATTCAATGAAAGCGGGTATTAACTACTTAATTGATAAAGATGACATCAGTAAACTATGTGTTATGTACATCCCATCTGATTTTGGTGAAGAGACGCATCAGGCAGCCCGTGATATTGCTGAAGCAAACCCAAATGTCACTCTATCGCAAGCCACTTCTCATCGCCCTGATGAGACCGACTTCTCTGGTACTTTAGCACGACTAAAAGATGCTGATTGTGGCCTAGTTGCGACCTCTTTAGGGGTTCGCTCAACCATAGGTGTCGTTGGCAAAGCCAAAGCTATGGGCTGGCAAGATGTTAGCTTTATCGCTCCTGTTTCAAGCTTCCATGAGACAGTAGCCTCAGTGCCAGGTGGTGCCACTGAAGGGCTGTATGCTGTATCCTATTGGCAAGATCTGCATACTCGCAAAGATGAGCCAGCAACTCAAGCTTGGATAGATAACTATACCGAAGTAAATGGCGATGGTCCTTCATCAGGCGCAGTGCTTGGTTATTTGTCAGCACGGACCTTGGTAGAAGGACTACAAGCCGCTGGTCCTGATCTTAATGCAGATAGCTTAAATGCAGGCCTTGAAACCATTGATTTTACTGACGATGTGATAGGGGTAACTTTTAAGATGAACGCTGATAAGCATGCGGCTACTAAAAATACTTATTTATCTCAAGTGCAAGACGGGCTATGGAAACCCGTGGCTAAAGTTATTGAGTAATTAAGACCAAAGTCATTGAGTGATCAACCACTTACTCTGTTATCAAGCATATCAAACTAAAGTTTGGTGTGCTTTTTTTTACAACAACAATTGCCCCCTGCCTTCTACATTAAAACAACTCCTAATAGCAAATTATTTTTCCATAACAACTTCTAAAATGTTCATTTTCTGTAACCATTATTTGACATAGACCTGCTGTTTGTTAGGATACTTGGTCTATTTTTTTGTCAAGTAAATTCTATTAGTTTATTTATTAACGAATACTATCTTTGTATATTAAATATACCCATCTCTCCACTATCTCGTAATAAAACATTGCTAATTTAAGCATTTTTACTGAGATTATCATTGGTCTAAATAACTTAGTCCAATTTATTTATTGAGTTCAATATTAGCTTTCGTTATAACGAGCGCTAATGCGACAATCAAGCCTCATCTATGTCTTAAAGCGACTCTAATATTGATAAAGGTAGTAAATAACAGCAAAACGCTTTGCTCGAATTTTATCAACTTTACATAGGACAATATTATGAGTATTACCCCTAACAAAGTCCCCAACCCTGACAAAATTCCGAAGTCATTAATCCGTCGTTTTCGCAAACGGCTATATACCACAGAGCATGAAGTCGGTGAAAACAACGTACAAGTCATGGGTATGGATATTCACAACCCAGTATTCGGTATTACCGCACTATTAGTACTAGCTTTCGTTGTGTTTACCTTAACCATGCCAGAGTTGGCTAACTCTTGGCTAAATGGTGCCAAAGAATGGGTAGTAAATACCTTCGACTGGTTTATCGTTAGTGCCAGCAATATCTTTGTCTTGTTTTGTTTACTGTTAATTTTCTCGCCTTATGGCAATATCCGTATTGGTGGTATCAAGGCCACCCCAGACTTTGGCCGTCTGTCTTGGGTAGCCATGCTTTTCGCAGCTGGTATGGGTATCGGCCTCATGTTTTGGTCGGTTGCAGAGCCTTTAGGTTATGCCACTGACTGGGCTGGTACTCCTCTTGGTGTGGCACCGAATACTCCGGAAGCCTTTAAGGCTGCCATGGGAGCTACCATGTATCATTGGGGCCTACATCCTTGGGCAATCTATGCAACGGTTGGTCTTTCATTGGCACTATTTGCTTTTAACTTCCGTTTTCCATTGACCCTACGCTCAGTTTTTTATCCTATTTTTAAAGAAAAAACTTGGGGCCTACCGGGTCACATCATTGATATCTTAGCGGTATTGGCCACAATTTTTGGTCTGGCTACCTCATTAGGCCTAGGTGCTCAGCAAGCTGCTGGCGGTCTTAAATATCTATTCGGTATAGACTTAGGGGTTAACGTCGTTGAGATGATCATCATTGCTGTGGTCACTATGTTAGCCACTATATCTGTCTATCGTGGTTTAGATGGCGGTGTTAAGCTGTTATCTAACTTCAATATGTTACTGGCTTTATTATTATTACTATTCATCTTTATCGTCTCTAATCCACTAAAGCTTATCGGTCAAATATTCGGTACTGGCGTCTCCTATGCCTCCTACATTTTACCGTTATCTAACCCAGTAGATCGCACAGATACCACCTTCTATCATGGCTGGACGTTATTTTACTGGGCATGGTGGATCAGTTGGTCTCCATTCGTAGGTATGTTTATCGCTCGTATCTCTAAAGGCCGTACTGTACGTGAATTCTTAACCGCAGTAATGATTGCTCCAACTCTTGTAACCATGATCTGGATGACCGTATTTGGGGAGACAGGTCTTAGCCAATACAAAAACCAAGTCGGTGAGCTTTCTCAAGGAGTTACAGATGCCTCGTTGACCTTGTTCCAAATGTTGAATAATTTACCTTTTGGCATGATTACCTCAATCATCGCGATTATTCTAGTTCTGGTATTCTTTATTACTTCCTCAGACTCAGGCTCGTTGGTTATCGACACCATCACCGCAGGCGGTAAGCTTGAAGCGCCCGTACCACAGCGTATTTTCTGGGCCATCTCACAAGGTTTGATTGCTATTGCCCTATTGTATGGCGGCGGTGAGGCAGCTCTTACCTCGCTACAATCTGGCTCTGTCAGTACCGGCCTACCCTTCACCTTCGTCTTGTTGGTCATGTGCTTTAGTTTATTCCTAGGCCTAAGACGCATTTATAAGGCTCGTGAATGGCTATTTGATGAGTTAGAAAAATACTAATAGCCATCTTCCATATCAGCTGCTATTTTAAGCAAAAGCCAGATATTATATATATCTGGCTTTTTTATTTATGAAAATTAATCATACTTTGAACCCTCAACTGGAAGACTATTTGCAGCTTTTAGGGCAGGATATATTGAAGCCAGCGCGCAGTCTATTAAGCTGACTATCATAATTAATGATACTTCGAAACTATCAATTTTAGCTGGCAACGCTGTAACATAATAACTGTCAAATAATCCTAAATT
>JAHHUJ010000163.1 GCA_020024075.1 Psychrobacter sp. | reverse complement strand
TCACAAGGATGAAATTGACAAGACGGATGCCGCCATCTTAGCCAATGAATAACAAGCCCACGAATAACCCATGAATCAGAACAGTCTATTGCGTTAAAGTTATCACCAATACACACACTATATGAAGTGAATAGTCATGTTTTGGCTATAAATATGCTAAACTTTGACGCTATTATTTATAGCTGCACTCTTATTATAAGTTTGTAGGTATTATAAGTTTGTAGGATGTTTTACGGCTATAAAATCTATTTTTATTACACCCTACTTTATATTTATCATTAATAACCCTTTAGCTTATCAGCCATTCTTTAAGGAGTTCATGTGACTCAGTCTGCGCCCACATCATCAAATTCAACATCCCCTGCTTCAAGCAAATTCTTAAGCACAGCCGAGCTGCGTAAATCTTTTATCGACTTCTTCGTTAGTAAGCAGCACACGCATGTACCTTCATCAAGCTTAGTGCCATACAACGATCCAACTTTATTGTTCACTAATGCTGGTATGAACCAGTTCAAAGACTGCTTTTTAGGTATCGATAAGCGAGATTATAGCCGCGCTGTTACCTCGCAGAAGTGTGTGCGTGCTGGTGGCAAACACAATGACTTAGACAATGTAGGATATACCGCCCGTCACCATACTTTCTTTGAAATGCTAGGCAACTTCTCTTTTGGCGATTATTTCAAAAAATCTGCCATTGCTTATGCTTGGGAGTTTTTAACCTCAGCACAATGGTTAGCTTTAGACGCTGACCGACTGTATGTCACCATCTATAAGACAGATGATGAAGCCTTTGATATTTGGCACAAAGATATTGGCTTGCCCACTGAACGCATTATCCGTATTGGTGATAATAAGGGAGCTCCTTATGCTTCAGATAACTTCTGGGCTATGGGTGATACTGGCCCTTGTGGCCCTTGTACAGAGGTGTTCTTTGATCATGGCGCGCACGTAGAAGGCGGATTGCCGGGTACACCAGAAGAAGATGGCGACCGCTACATTGAAGTTTGGAACTGTGTTTTTATGCAGTTCAACCGTCAGCCTGATGGCACTATGGAGCCTTTACCTGCACCAAGCGTAGATACCGGTATGGGTCTTGAGCGTATCAGTGCTATCTTGCAAGGCGTACACAGCAACTATGAGATCGACCTGTTCGTTAATCTAATCAATAGTGCTGCTGACTTATTAGGCATCAAAAATGAAAACCAAGCTTCGCTAAAAGTTATCGCTGATCACATCCGTGCAGTGAGCTTCTTAATTGCCGATGGGGTATTACCGAGTAATGAGGGCCGCGGCTATGTGCTGCGCCGTATCATTCGCCGTGCGGTAAGACATGGTAATAAATTAGGGGCTGAAGACAGCTTCTTCTACAAGATGGTAGCTCCTTTAGTAGCAGAGATGGGTGAAGCTTATCCTCAATTGATTGAAAAGCAAGCTTACATTGAATCGGCTATCGAAAAAGAAGAAGTTCAATTTGCAAAAACGCTGGCTCAAGGTCTACGTCTATTAGACAGTGAATTAAGTAGCTTAAAATCTGGTGATGTTTTATCTGGTGAAGCCGCTTTCAAACTCTATGATACTTATGGTTTCCCAGTAGACTTAACCGCTGACATTACCCGTGAGCGTGGCATCAGTATTGATGAAGCAGGTTTTGATGAGCAAATGAATATCCAGCGTCAACGCGCGCGTGATGCGGGAAAATTTGATGTGGACTATTCAGCTGCCATCAAAGTTGAAATCCCAACTGAATTTGTGGGTTATGAGAAGCTAGATGAAACTCAAGCTAATATCATCGGCCTCTATCAAGATGGCAAAGAAGTTGACGAGCTAAACGAAGGTGATGAGGGCGTTATCGTTCTTGATCGTACCCCATTTTATGCTGAAGGCGGTGGTCAAGTCGGTGAAATGGGCCAAATTCGTACCAGCTCAGGTGTGTTCAATGTAGAAGATACTAAGAAGTCTGGTCAGGCCATTATTCATCATGGTGTGGTCAACATGGGCAGTCTAAAAGCCAAACAGACTGCTGACGCCCAAGTCATTTCTGCCATTCGCTCAGCCAGTGCAAAAAACCACTCTGCCACTCACTTATTACATGCTGCTTTACGCAAAGTACTGGGTGATAAAGTGTCGCAAAAAGGCTCATTGGTCAGCAGCGAAGTCCTACGTTTTGACTTCTCTTACGACAATCCTGTGTCGCAAAAAGACTTAGCCACTATTGAACGCTTAGTAAATGAGCAAATTCAAGCCAACGTTGAGACCCAAATTGAGCACATGAACATCGATGCAGCCATGGCCAAAGGTGCCGCTGCCTTATTTGGTGAAAAATACGGCGAAACCGTTCGCGTCTTAACTATGGGTACCAGAGACATTGAAGATGGTGTTGAAAAGCCCTTCTCTATCGAGCTGTGTGGTGGGCTACATGTGAAGCGCACTGGTGATATTGGGCTATTCAAAATCACCTCCGAATCAGGCATTGCGGCAGGCATTCGCCGTATTGAGGCCCTGACAGGCATGGGGGCATTACGCTATGTACAGCAAGCTGATAGCCAGCTAACTACCCTAGCCAATCAGCTAAAAGCCAAACGTCCAGAGGTAGCTGACCGTGTCCAAACTATGGCGAACAAACAACGTGAGCTAGAAAAAGAGATTGAGCGCCTAAATCAAAAAATCGCCAGTGCTCAAGCCGCTACCTTGGTTGATCAAGTACAAACCATCGCTGATAAAAAGGTACTAATCGCTCAAGTAGCCGGTATTGATGGCAAAGCCATGCGCGGATTAGTCGATGATATGAAGTCCAAACTTCAAGACACTATTATTATCTTAGTGGGTGAAAAAGGCGATCAGCTGGCGTTAGCGGCTTCGGTAAGCAAATCTTTAACCGCTGATATTAAAGCCGGTGATATCATTCGCCACTTGGCCACTGAGCTTGGCGGCAAAGGCGGTGGTAAGCCTGATTATGCCCAAGGCGGCGCTCCTAACAGTGATAAGCTATCCTCTGTTATGGCGCAGCTGCCAACTTGGTTAGACAGCCAACTAAGCTAATAACTTAACGCTTTACAGTCACTATTTATCTTTTTATTATCTTATTAGGCCAGCTCTTATAGCTGGCCTAATTAAAACGTTAAATCAAATAAATATTGAATATTGCAATAAGTTTAGTTACCTATAACTATTTACCATCATTAATTTTCCTGCTTTCTTTGATGGTAACGCTCTGTTGTGATATAAAGTACGTTTGTCTGCATAGTTTTTTGCTGATTGAAGCAGATTATTAGCTCTCTTACTCAAGATTATTAATCCCATTAAACTTGCAGACAAATTTAAATAAACCAAGGGATTACCGTTTTTTATTATTATTTTTCTTACTACTTATGTCGTAGTGACTGTATATCAACAGCGTTGCTCATCTAAGGCATAAGTTTGGGCGATAGTAGTAGAGATAATGGTGAAAACCAAACTTTCAATTCAAAGGGTTTCACATGGCATTGATTGTACAAAAATATGGTGGTACGTCGATGGGCAGTATCGACCGTATCAAGAATGTTGCAAAGCGAATTAAGCGCTGGCATGACCATGGACATCAAGTAATCGTTGTCGTATCAGCCATGAGCGGTGAGACTAACCGATTAATCGACCTTGCCAATCAAATTAGCAGCACTCCAGATCCTCGTGAATACGACCAAATGGTCTCTACGGGTGAGCAAGTTTCTATCTCATTGTTATCTATGGCTATCCAAGAGCTTGGTATTGGCGCCCGCTCTTTTACTGGTGGTCAAGTCGCCATTCGCACTGATAATATGCACACTAAAGCCCGTATCGAATCCATCGATTCTGAAAAAATTCAAGCACAGCTTGATGCTGGTAACGTGGTGGTGGTTGCAGGCTTCCAAGGTGTCGATGCCGAAGGCGACATCACCACTTTAGGTCGTGGTGGCTCAGATACTACAGGTGTAGCGCTTGCTGCTGCTTTGGGCGCAGATGAGTGTCAAATCTACACTGATGTTGATGGTGTGTATACCACAGACCCACGCGTTACGGCTAAAGCACGTAAGCTTGATAAGATCACTTTTGAAGAAATGCTAGAAATGGCCAGCTTAGGCTCGAAAGTATTGCAAATTCGCGCCGTAGAGTTCGCTGGAAAATACCAAGTACCTTTAAGAGTTCTGTCTAGTTTTGATGAAGGTCAAGACGGCAGCTTTGATGAAGAATTCCGCCAAAATGTTGGCACACTGATTACAGTAGACGAAGGAGACGACATGGAACAGCCGGTCATTTCAGGTATCGCATTTAACAGAGACGAAGCAAAGATTGTGGTACGTGGTGTGCCTGATCATCCTGGTGTTGCCTCTTCAATTTTGACACCTATTAGCGATGCTAATATCGAAATTGATATGATTTTACAAAATCTATCAGAGCAAGGCCTAACTGATTTCAGCTTTACTGTGAATCGTCCTGATTTTGATAAAGCAGTGAAAATCCTAGAAAGTGTCAAACAGGATATCAATGCCAAAGAAATTCATGGCAACACAGATGTGGTTAAAGTATCTTTAGTGGGTGTAGGTATGCGCTCACATGCTGGTGTGGCGAGCAAAATGTTCCAAGTATTGGCTGAGAACAACATCAACATCCAAATGATTTCTACCAGTGAAATCAAGATATCCGTACTGATCAAAGAACAGCACTTAGAAAAAGCAGTTAAAGCTTTACATACTGCATTTGGTCTAGATCGTACAGAGGGTGAAAGTAAAGTTGCTGGCTTATAATCTTTGATCCCTAAGCTAATGAGTACTTAGGTAAATAAGAAGCTAAAAAAAGCAATCTAACTTCACACTTAATAGCTAGTATTGTATAAGCAAACTTTGCTACCTTAGAAGAGTCTTCGGACTCTTTTAAGGTATATAAAGCTTTAACTAAGGTATATAAGGGCTTTAAAAGCGGATTATATGTTAAAAATAGTGAATATTAATGACACTGCCGCTATAAAGCCTTATAATGTTCTGTTCGAATATGGCCTATGCTGATGTAGTTAAGAGTCAAACGAACTCTTAGGGCAAATACATCATCAATAGCAATGCTATTTTGAACACTTTTATTCCCTTGAAAAGTTGGGTGTCGTTTCGCTATATTTTAGATTAGAC
>JAHHUJ010000162.1 GCA_020024075.1 Psychrobacter sp. | reverse complement strand
CTGCGATGAAAGAAGATGATGTGATTGATCATCTGGTAGTGACCTCAACTCATGCCACAGTATTGTGCTTTACTGATAATGGGCGTGTATTCAGCTTAAGAGGCTTTGAGGTACCTATTGCAAGTCGTGGCTCTCGAGGTCGTCCGCTAGTTAACATCATAGCGCTTGAGCCTGATGAAGTAGTGACAACCATCTTGCCTATTCCTAATTTATCTGAAGAAATTGACAGCCGTTTTGTATTCTTTGCAACGGCTAATGGTACCGTTAAGCGCGTTGAGTTGTCTCAATTTGCCAATATCCGTTCAAATGGTTTGATTGCTATTGGCTTAGAAGAAGGTGACAAGCTGGTTTCTGCTCGTATTACTAATGGTGAGCAGGAAGTGATGTTATTTGCCTCTAGTGGTAAGGCGATTCGTTTTGATGAAAATGATGTTCGAGTGATGGGTCGTACCGCCAAAGGGGTGCGTGGTATGCGCATTGCCGAAGATGAGTTCATTAAGTCTTTGGTAGTTATTGAAGAAGACGTCAAAGAGATTCTGATTGCTTGTGAGAACGGTTATGGTAAGCGTACACCAGTAGAAGAATTTAATGCCCAAAACCGTGGTGGCGGTGGTGTGATTGCCATTAAGACCAGTGAGCGTAATGGGGCGTTAGTACGTGCCACAAAAGTTCACCCTGAAGACGATATTATCTTAATTTCAAACAAAGGCACTTTGGTTCGTACGCCGGTCGCTCAAGTAGCCACTTCAGGTCGTAATACTCAAGGGGTAACCTTAATTCGTTTGGCCAATGATGAAGCTTTAGTAGCAATGGCTCGAGTTGAAGACAGTGGAGAAGAAGACGAGATCGTTGAAGCTATGAAGGATGAGGGTTTGTTGGCTGACGAAGCTACGGGAGGCTTAGAGGATCAACCAGATCTAGATGAGGCTGAAGATAGCTTAGAGGATGATCAGTAGTTTAATAAGTATTGATTTGATAAGCACTAACTGGGTAAAGGCCAAATTAATAGGATCTAAGTGCTAACTAAATAAGTGCTAAGCCTCCTATCTAGGTTGTTACTCAGTATGGTTTAACAAATGAACCCTATTAGCTGTCGTTGATAATCTATAAAATGCCAACATAATATGTTGGCGTTTTTTTTGCTCAAAAAAATAAGGAAGTTTTATGTCTGACTTACATTTGCATCATTTACAAAACTCACGATCATTTCGTATTCTTTGGTTATTAGAAGAGCTTGGTGTGGAGTATCAACTAACGAGATATGAGCGCACTCAATCTTATTTGGCGCCAAAAAGTTTGGAGCGAGTCCATCCTTCAGGCAAGTCTCCTGTGTTAGAAGTCACGGGGTTTAATCCAAAAGACCCAGAACAAAAGACTGGCCTAATAGAATCTGGTCATATTATTGATTATTTAATGGCCAAGTACGATACAGAGTATAAGCTGCATCCAAAGGTGGATGCTGATAGTCAGGTTTGGCGAGATTATGATTTTTGGATGCATTATGCAGAAGCTTCAGCTATGCCAGCTTTGGTGATGCGTCTGGTGTTTAATAAGGTGGTTGAGCGTTCTCCGACCTTAATTAAGCCTATTGCCAAAGGCATTCGTAAGCAAGTCGAAGCCACAATGATCAAGAAGAATATTACAATAGCGCTGGATTTAATCGAAGATAAACTGTCAAATGATAAGTGGTTTGCAGGCAGTGAATTTAGTGCAGCGGATGTGCAAATGGGCTTTTTTATTGAAGCTGCCAATGCAGGTCATGGCCTTGATGAGGTTCGCTATAATAGTACATTGAACTGGTTAAAGCGCTGTCAGGGCAGAGAGGCCTATAAGGCTGCGGTGGAGAAAGGAGGTAAGCTTGAGTTCTAGTCCGTCTAGTCAGGAGAGTCAAAAAGTGGAAGTGGAGAAACCTGAAATTCTAAAAAACTGGAAAACAAAGTTATTTATATTATTACTTTGTGTGGTAAGTTTTTATGCAGGTTGGCAAGCCAGTCGTTCGCATCTGGTAAAAGAGTGTCAGTTAGCAGGGGCACAAGTTAGCGTAGAGGATGGTTTGGTTATTTGTCAGATGCCACAATAAATCTATTGTAGTAGGTTTTGTGTCTCCGTATTTTATCTAAACTGGTTTAACTCGATTGTTTGGCTTACCTATTTAATGTTTGCTTGATTATAGAGAGATACCATAAAGCCCATATTGACGTGTGAACGTTGGTGTGGGCTTTTTTTTATTTAGATTGCGTATGGGGCATAGGGCGTATCGTATAAGCATATAAAGTTACTTGACAGTCATGTAAAAATATTGACAGATAAATATATTACAATGTTTTACTTGAAATTAAATCATATAGACAGCATATATATGTCAGAGACGAGCAAAACGAGAGTGCAGGCTAGTGTGGTTATTTAGCTAACAGTACTTGAAAGTTGCTTAAGAGAAACAGATATAAAAAGTATAAATTATTATAAGGATAACTAGATGAGATTTGAAAAGTTCACCCAGAAATTACAGGCAGCTTTACAGCAAGCCCAAAGTCTGGCTATTGGTCGAGACCATACCAGTATTAGCCCCATTCATATTATGGCCGCACTGTTAGAAGATGAATCTAACATTTCAGTGTGCCAACAGGCGGGGGCTAGCATTCCGGCTTTAAAGAATGGAGTTGCTAAAGCTTTAGATAATGAAGCAGTTATCAGCAACCCAACTGGAGAGGTTAATTTAAATGCAGAGTCGGTTCGAATTTTAAACCTAGCTGACCGTCAAGCTCAAAAAGCTGGAGACGAGTATATTGCCACTGAGTGGGTAATGCTGGTTTTAGCAGAGCAAGGCAATACTAAGAAAATTTTTAAAGAAGCAGGGGTTACTTCAGAGAAATTACAAGCCGTTATTGAACAACTTCGTGGAGAACAAACTGTGGACAGTCAAAACGCTGAAGACCAACGCGATGCCCTAAATAAATATACTGTAAACCTTACAGAACAAGCCGAGATGGGTAAACTAGACCCAGTGATTGGCCGTGATGAAGAAATTCGTAGAACCATTCAGGTATTATCACGCCGTACCAAAAATAACCCGGTATTAATTGGTGAGCCAGGTGTGGGTAAAACTGCCATTGTGGAAGGGTTAGCACAGAAAATTGTCAATGGCGATGTACCAGAGGGCCTACGTCACAAAGAAGTGTTGTCACTAGACTTAGGGGCGTTGATTGCCGGTGCTAAGTATCGTGGCGAATTTGAGGAGCGTTTAAAAAACGTTCTAAATGACTTAGCTAAGCAAGAAGGCAATGTCATCTTATTCATCGATGAGCTGCATACTATGGTTGGAGCAGGTAAAACCGACGGAGCTATGGATGCCGGTAATATGTTGAAGCCAGCTCTAGCTCGTGGTGAGCTGCACTGTGTGGGTGCAACCACGCTTGATGAGTACCGTCAGTATATCGAAAAAGATGCCGCCCTTGAGCGCCGCTTCCAAAAAGTAATGGTGGATGAACCAACCGTTGAAGATACCATTGCTATCTTACGCGGTCTAAAAGAGCGCTATGAGCTGCACCACGGTGTTGATATCCAAGACAGTGCCATTATTGCTGCTGCTCGCATGAGTCACCGTTATATCACAGATCGTAAGCTACCAGATAAAGCCATCGACCTAATTGATGAGGCAGCAAGTCGTCTGCGCATGGAGATGGACAGTAAGCCTGAAGCATTAGATAAGCTTGATAGCCGTCTGATTCAATTAAAAATGCAACGTGAAGTGCTAAAAAATGAAGAAGATGCTGGTGCTATAGCGGAACGTAACTTGCTCGATGAACAAATTGAAGAGCTAGAAAAAGAATACGCAGACTTAAATGAGATATGGCAAGCAGAAAAGGCACTGGTCAAAGGCAGTCAGCAGTTAAAAGACGAATTGGACAAAGCCCGTATTGCTTATGAAAAAGCAAGCCGTGAGGGTGACTATGAGACCATGTCGAAGTTGCAGTATGAGACCATTCCGCAATTAGAAAAACGTATCACTGAGTCGGATTTGGCCGAGCAAAAAGAGCAATCTGGTGAGGAAAAAGACATTAAGCTGTTACGCAATAAGGTGACAGACAACGAAATCGCCGAGGTTGTCGCAGCGGCCACAGGTATTCCTGTGAGCAAAATGCTTCAAGGTGACCGTGAAAAAATGGTTCATATGGAAGAGCAATTGCATGAACGTGTGATTGGTCAAGATGAAGCGGTAGAGTCGGTTGCTAATGCGGTACGCCGTAGTCGAGCTGGGCTTTCTGACCCGAATCGTCCCTCAGGCTCATTCTTATTCTTAGGGCCAACAGGTGTGGGTAAAACGGAGCTGACCAAATCCTTAGCGAACTTCTTGTTTGACTCTGAGGATGCGATGGTGCGTATCGACATGAGTGAATACATGGAGAAGCATAGCGTCAGTCGTTTGGTTGGTGCGCCTCCAGGCTATGTGGGTTATGAAGAGGGTGGGGCGTTAACTGAGGCTGTACGCCGTAAACCTTATAGTGTTATCTTGTTTGATGAGGTCGAAAAAGCGCATCCAGATGTATTTAATATCCTATTGCAAGTGCTCGATGATGGTCGTTTAACAGACTCTCAAGGACGTGTAGTAGATTTTAAAAATACAGTTATTATCATGACCAGTAACTTAGGCTCGCACAAAATTCAAGAGATGGCAGGCGAGGAATATGAAGAAATCAAAGCGGCGGTTATGGAGTCAGTCGGACAGCACTTCCGCCCAGAGTTTGTTAACCGTATTGATGAGATTGTCGTGTTCCATCCGTTAGGTATGGGAGAGATGGCAGGTATCGCAGATATTCAGCTAGAACGTTTGCGCAGCCGTCTACAAGAACGTGAAATGGATATTAAACTCTCACCCGATGCCCTAACAAAACTGGTTGCGGTAGGTTATGATCCTGTATATGGTGCGCGTCCACTAAAACGTGCGATTCAGCAGGAGATTGAGAACCCATTGTCCTTAAAATTGTTGTCTGGTGAGTTTGTGGCAGGTGATACTATCAAGGTCGATGTTGGTGCTGATGATGAATTAAGCTTTAGTAAGGCTTAATTTAAAATCAGTAACTGTTATATCAAAACTGTTACATTGAGACAGTTATATAGAGACTGTTCCATCAAGACGGTTATATTAAGCCAGTTATAAACCCCTTATCTTCAT
>JAHHUJ010000161.1 GCA_020024075.1 Psychrobacter sp. | reverse complement strand
CAATCTTTTTTTTAAAAAGTAAGATGTGGATTGAAACGTAAAAGAAAAAATTAGTATTTTTTCTTGGTAATGGCTGTCTCACCACAGTCATTGCCATTTTATTTATGACATTTAAAATCCTAAAAAATCTAATTTACTATCACCCTCTATCTTTAACCCCATTTGGTCATCATAAAATGCCTCAGATAAAGTTAGGATGCCTGTATCTCGAACTTGGTTAATAGCATCTGCTTCAATTAACTTATCAAGCATAAATGGGAAAATATTGACGCTATATTGTTGTGCTTCTCGTGCTAATTTATAAAATTCTTTATTGTTAGCTTGCGTACCATATAATGCAGTAATTAAGTTACGACCTTCTTGTGAATAAGGCACAATAACCGCTTTGGTTGGTGCATCAATGGCTTTAAATGCTTTTCCAGCTTCCATAAAAGATTGCCACAGTTTAGGAAACTGTCCTTTTTGTAGACGCTGTTCATTATCGTTATTAACAGCTATATTGGTTTTGTTATTACTTAGCCAACCAAATATTGTATTCATATTATCGACAGGATATGCCATTTGTTTTTCAGCATGATCAGTTTGATAAAAGCCTGCAAAATACTGATCCATAATATCTGGATCAAGCAAATGCTTATCGGCATTTTTAGGCTTAGCTAGTGTGGGTAAGATGACATTTTCCATTAGGTCTTTACCTAATTTAATCGTCGGTAGTTTGCTCAAGCTTTCTTTATCAGGCTTAACTATAAATACCTGACCTTTCATTGATTTGCCTTCTGTATTGCGCATTTCACCGTGACGGTTACAACGTCCTGAGGCTTGGGCAATACTGTCTAATCCTGCTAAAAAGCGTACAACTGATTTAAACGACACATCCACACCAGCCTCTATCAACTGAGTGGAGATAACCAAAGTTGGTAATCCCTCTTTTAGGCGTTTGCGGATGGTGCTTAATAAATCTTTGCGGTGCCGTGCACATTGACCGGTACTGAGGTGAAATAGAACCTCTGAAGAAAGCTCTGGAGACAGCTGTTTGTATAAGTCACTTGCCCATGCTTTTGTATTAACAATGACAAGCGTACTGCCAAATTCAGCAAAGTTTTCGCTAATATATTTCGTCAATCTATCCAAATCTTGGGATTGTTCAGTGTGGTCATGAATATCGACACGCTTTAGGGTATCGAATAGCTCAGCTAACTGACTACGATCACCAACAATTTCAGTGGCGGGGTTAAGACTGCCATTTTGCTTAATAGGTAATTGATTTAGTACAGGCTGGGTTGCGGTGCATAACACAGCAGTTGTGTTGGCATATTGGGTCAAAAAATTAATGGCATTACAAAATAGGTAATAGCAATTAATCGGCAGAGTTTGAATTTCATCGAAGATAAGCACCGCACGACTTAGCTGATGTAGGCGTCTTACGCCTTTAGTACCGCCACCAAAGCAACTTTCTAAAAACTGAACCATAGTTGTAAATACAATAGGTGCATTCCAATTATCCATGATTAATTTGCTTTGCCATGTCTGTACATCAGGCTCAAGATTGGAATGCTGCTCTAATACCCAGTCACCGACATAACTGCCATCAGGTAATTTTTCTTCCAGAATATCTCGTACTTCTTGAGCATTTTGTTCAATGATACTGGTAAACGGGATAATATAAACAATGCGATCAAGATTATGACGCTTAGCGTGTTGTACAGCAAAGCGTAGGCTGGCAAGCGTTTTACCGCCACCAGTAGGTACTGTTAAGGTATAAATACCTTGTTGGCTTTGCCCTGCGTCATAACAAGTTTTAGCAATACGATTGCGTTGTTTATTGATAGGGCTAAGGGGTTTTCCTTTTGATTGACTAGCGAAGCTTTGATAAAGGTTTTCTACTTTATCAATGGCCAGTTGCCAATCAGGACGTTGATAGTCTAATAGATGTGCTTGATCAGGATATTCAAAGGCAATACTATTGCTACGATCGGCATCAATTAGACAGCTGAATAGTAGCCGAGCGTAAAAGCCGATATAGAAGTCTATTTGTTTATCTTTATATGGTTTATCTTGAGCTATACTACCTTCATTAGTATTGTCATTAATGATTCTTTTGATTGCTTTACTAAATTCGCTTATTGTGGCTTTATTAATATTATCTGCTAAATGATTAAATAGAGTATTACTTTTAGCATTGTCTAATGACTCTTGATAATGGCTTCTTTCTTCTCCTTTACTTTTTCGATTCTCGAGATAGGGGTTGCCTGAGCTATCGACTACATTAACCATGCCACTGTGATGTGAAGCAACACAAATAAATAGTATGTCGGCTAATAATTGCCCTTGTTCAACTTTTAACTTTGTTTGTTTCAAAAGACTAGTTAAGCCTTGAAACTGGTTGTAGAGATAAATTGCACCAGCCGTAGAATGGTCAACAGAGCCACGTTTTGGTTTACTTCCTAGTAAAAGTTCTGCTTCTTCATCTTCATCCAAACCAAATTTCTTATAATTATCATACTTAACACAGTCTCTAATATACGTTTGAAATGCCTGACTATATTTCCCTAAATCATGCACTAATCCAATTAGCTCACCTGATAGAGGTAGTCCAATCTTAGTGGCTAATTTTTTGGCGATTTCGGCAGTGCCTGTCAAATGATCATAGAGTAGCTGTTCTGCACCATCACCTTGACGAACATGAGCAATAAACCTTTTAGAGTTTTGTTGTTCAAAGTCACAATCCGCTTTCGGCATCATCAACGCTTATCCTTAATAAAGTTGTTAGACATACTGTTAATTAAGAGTACCTTGATATGATAAGGGGGACAAGTCCATATTCGGATATATGCGACACTAGATGTCGTCTAAAAACAAACTACAAAAAAAACAAGCCACCTCTACAAAAAAAGATGGCTTTTTTTCATGAAATGAAGAGCGAATTATAAGTTTCACTAGAATGGTTTTTTGGTTGATATTGATAAGTTTTACTTATTATTGTTAAAGTTCTCAGATTCAATACAGCGTAAGCACGAATGATTGGTTTAATATATTGATCGTACTATTACAATAGTTTTAGCTTATTTATATTGGCGATAAATAATTAGTTTTTTTGATTGATTTAATTCATTTATCCTAAACAAACCATTTTATTTTTTACTTCACAAGCCATGTTTTATATAGGTTTTGCTACGATTGGTGGATAGAGGTAGGGTGGTGATTTTCTAGGAATTTGTTATAATGATTTCTTTGGGGGAGTCTTATTGTTTTTTATGCTTTTAGATAACGATTGCTCAGATTACTGAGTTGTAATTATTTTGGGAAAGGGCTGGTATAGTAATTAATAACATATTCTTATTAATTTAAACCCAATTATTATTAAATTTATAGTGGTTGCATATTAAGTATGGGTTAATTTTAGATTGTATTTCAAGTTAGTTCTCCTCTTATTCATAACAGCAATTATTCATAACGGCAATAGATTAGTGCTAAAGCAAATAGTCTATCAGTAAGAAGCTGTCACATGGATCGTCCTCTGAGACTGGCTCTCAGGCGAAGCCTATCAAAATCCAATAGTCTCAATGAGGCTTTCAGATTAAGTCAGTATTTTAATTTTTTATTTAAGGAACCTGCTCTTCAAGAAGATGAGTATGAGGTTGTGTGGTCTTTTATTTTTATTTTTTAGGAGCGCGTTATGTCCAATACTTATAACTCTAATATCAGTAACGGCGAAGTAAGCTATGACTCAGTGCAAACGGCCTATATTAATGGTGCGTATTTGCCCGTTGATGAGTCGCTAACCACATTTGACACCATTAATCCGGCTACAGGCGACGTTATTGCTACCATTCAGCAAACCACCTCTGAGCAGGTGGATGAAGCGGTAAAAGCTGCACAAAAAGGACAGAAAATCTGGGCCAGCATGACACCAGTTGAGCGTGGACGTATCCTGCTAAAAGCCGTGGAAATCTTACGTGAGCGCAATGATGACTTGGCAATTCTTGAGACTTACGATACAGGTAAAGGCATCTCAGAAACCAAGTACGTGGATATCGTTACCGGTGCCGATGTTGTGGAATATTATGCCGGTTTAGCGCCAGCATTAGAGGGGCGTCAAATCCCACTGCGTGACACCAGCTTTGTATATACCCGCGAAGAGCCACTAGGCGTGGTTGCTGGTATTGGTGCTTGGAACTATCCCATTCAAATCGCCATGTGGAAGTCAGCGCCCGCTCTAGCAGCAGGGAATGCGATGGTGTTTAAGCCCTCAGAGATGACACCGTTAACGGCCTTAAAGTTGGCAGAAATTTATTCAGAAGCAGGCTTGCCAGATGGTGTATTCAGTGTAGTGCAAGGTGATTATGAAGTCGGTACGGCGCTGACCAATCACCCAGATATCGCCAAAGTCTCTTTCACTGGTGGTGTCGATACCGGCAAAAAAGTAATGCAGGCCGCCGCAGGCTCTTCGCTAAAAGATGTAACGATGGAGCTGGGCGGTAAGTCGCCACTGGTTATCTTTGAAGATGCAGATATAGATATGGCAGCCGATATCGCCATGATGGCCAACTTCTACAGCTCAGGTCAGGTATGTACCAATGGAACGCGTGTCTTTGTCCCAAGCTCAATGAAAGACAAGTTTGAGCAAGCCATTGTTGAGCGTGTTAAGCGCATCAAGATTGGTGACCCAATGGATGATAGCGTGACTATGGGACCAATGGTGAGCTTTAAGCACATGGACAATGTTCTTGGCTATATCGAAGATGGCAAGGCAAGTGATGCCAAATTGCTGTGTGGTGGTGAGCGCTTAACCTCAGGTGAGCTGGCAAAAGGTGCTTACGTTGCGCCTACTGTATTCACCGACTGTACCGATGATATGCGTATCGTGCGTGAAGAAATCTTCGGTCCGGTGATGTCTATCCTAAGTTATGACAACGAGGAAGAGGCTGTCCGCCGTGCAAATGATAGCGACTATGGCTTGGCTGCATGCATTGTGACCAAAGACATTACCCGTGCTCACCGTGTTAGTGGTTAGCTTGAAGCGGGTATTTGTTGGATTAATACTTGGGGTGAGTCGCCAGCGCAGATGCCAGTCGGTGGTTACAAGCATTCAGGTGTGGGCCGTGAAAACGGTATCCAAACCCTGAAACACTACACCCAGACCAAATCGGTTCAAGTTGAGCTAGGCGGATTTGAGTCGGTATTT
>JAHHUJ010000160.1 GCA_020024075.1 Psychrobacter sp. | reverse complement strand
TACTGAGGGTCAGCTAAAAGTAACTACTGAAATTAATAAACAGCTTCCTTAGTTTATTGATAGCAAAAAATCAAAGTTTGTTTGACTACTAAGTTTTAATTATAGCGGTATTTATTATTAAAATAGCTTGAGCTTTTTTTCATCTCAATGTAAGGTATTTATGCTTAATATAACAGTTAAACAAGATTTGTCTGCGGCGTCATTAGCTGTAACCACCTAATGTATCAATCCTATTCAGGGCTAGGGCTTGTGGTTGCCACTATATTATTATTTAAGACATATTGTTATTTAAGACGCTTATTTTTTAAGATGATTGTTCATCGACATAATTCAAGAGGATTACCACTATGATGCGTATTATTTTGCTAGGGCCTCCAGGGGCAGGTAAAGGAACCCAAGCACAGTTCATATCGAAAGAATATGATATTCCACAAATTTCAACTGGCGATATGCTACGCGCTGCTATCAAAGAAGGAACAGAGCTAGGCAAAAAAGCTGAAGGCATCATGAAGTCAGGTGGTTTAGTATCTGATGATCTAATCATTAATTTGGTGAAAGAACGTATCGCGAAGCCTGACTGTGCAAATGGTTGTATCTTCGATGGTTTCCCACGTACTATCCCTCAAGCAGAAGCTTTGATTGAAGCGGGTGTTGATATCGACCATGTGGTAGAAATCAGTGTTCCAGATGATGAAATTGTTTCTCGTTTGTCTGGTCGTCGCCAGCATCCAGGCTCTGGTCGTGTCTATCACCTAAAATACAATCCACCTAAGCAAGAAGGCTTAGATGATGTTACTGGTGAGCCACTAATTCAGCGTGATGATGACAAAGAAGAAACCGTTCGTGATCGTCTGGCCACGTACCATGATCAAACTTCTACTTTAGTTGGTTTTTATCAGAACAAAGCCAAAGAAGATGCCAATGCGCCTAAATATCACCAGTTTGATGGTACTAAAGACATCGATGTGGTTAAGCAAAATATCCTTGGTGCACTAAAAGGTTAGTTTGTTTTATTACTAAATTTCATTCCAAATGTGAATTGAGAATTTAGTTTATAAGCCACTATAGGGCCCCGCTATCTTGTTAGATACGGGGCTTTTTTATTGGATTTTATAATTTTATTGGCTCTATATTTTATTTGGTTATATATATTAATTTTATCGAGTGGGTTTGGTTTTGAGACTGCATAGGGCAAACAGTCAAATATAACAGATATTAAAAAAGCCACTATAAGTAGCTTATAGTGGCTTTAACTAGCTATTTAGTTAGACTAAGCCTAGCTAAACTAAATAGCTAGGTCAGCTAGTTGTATGCAGTTGCAGTACAATTAATTAAGCGTTGCCTTGAGCATCAGCGGCTTGTTGTTGGCTCTGAGCATATGCTTGGTCAAAGTTAACTGGTGCTAATAATAACTGTGGGAAGCTACCACGGGTTACGATATCACTGATAACTTCACGTGCGTATGGGAACAGGATATTAGGGCAGTAAGCACCTAAAATTTGACCAATTTGATCTTCTGGGATGTCTTTGATCAAGAAGATACCAGCTTGATGGACTTCAGCGATAAAGGCTGCCGAACCTGCGTTTTGTGCATTTACAGTCACGGTTAGAACCACTTGATAGTGATCTTCATCTAGTGGTTCAGCATTAGTCGCTAGATTAATATCTAGCTCTGGTTGCCATTCTTTGGTAAATACTTCTGCACCAGCCACTTCAAGTGACATATCTTTTACATAAATACGTTCAAGGGCTAGTTGAGGTTGCGCTTGTTGTTCAGCCATGAAAAATATCCTTTTTTAAGTTAAACTTTATGATTATAAAATTATAGAGTTAATAGAGTTGCCAAATGCATAAAATTAAGCGTTCAGCATTTCATCAAGTTTACCACTTTCATTCAATGCGTTTAGCTCATCAAAGCCACCGATGAAAGTTTCACCGACAAAGATTTGTGGAACTGTTCTGTAGTTGTTGGTCTTTTTCATTAAAGCCATACGCTCATCAGAACTCATATCATGCATACCGATTTCTCTATACTCAATGCTTTTTGATTTTAAAAGCTGTTTGGCATTGGAGCAATAAGGGCAAATAGGGGTTGTATATACAGTAACAGGAGCAGTCATGAGCAATCCTTTTGATTATATGAAATATTTATTGGTGTCGCTTTAAATGTCAATTGTACCAAAACACCGTCCATTATAATTAAGGGTTTATCTGGCATTTTGTACCAGATACATTACTTAATGTGTGCAGGGTAGAGTTTGGTAATCGCAGCTTACAGATAATCACTGCTTTAAGGGCTAAATAATACAATTAAGGTAGCACTAAGCTTTCTAAAAATCGTACTAATCTTTATAAACGTACTAATCTTTATAAATAAGCACGACATAGATAGGCACAACCTTACTTTTTGTTATTTATTTTGCTTTTACTTTAGCTTTGCCATCCACAGTTTTTGATTTTTTTACCGTACCCCCAACTAGTGGCATCCCAGCTGCTTGCCAACCGCCGATACCGCCGTCAAGACGAAATACGTTTGGTTTGCCAATTAATTGTACCGCAGCACCTGCTTGAATACCCATATCACAAACTACCACAACAGGAGCTTCAATGGCTCTGATTTCTTCTAAACGGTCTTTTAATTGGGTGAAAGGGATATTGCGGCTACCTTGGATATACCCTGTCTCAAACTTTTTCTTAGCACGAATATCAATAATTTGTGCATTTTGAGAGTTAACTAAAGTACCTAAAGTATTGGGCGAAATCTTTTTACCACTGCGTTTATTTTCAACCGTAAAAAATAAAAAGATAAGTACAGCCAAAGTACCAAATAAGAAAGGGTGGTTCCCCATAAATTCAAGCCAACGATCTAGTGACAAAACACTTCTCCAGTAAAATTTTTATGGCGATTATTATAACGTGATAAGCGTTAGAATGCATTAACGACAATAGAGAATTGCTAATTTAGCGGTTACAATTCTCTATTTAGAGTATAGTAGTCAATATCTAATAAGTGGGGGTGTCTGCTTCTGCTTGCAAGGTCACCAAGCTTTCGACACGGCGCTGCATGACTTTACCTGCTGCTACCGCCTGCCACAAAGCACACCCTTTACTATTATGGGTGTGTTTGCAGTCTCGAAACTGACAGTCGCCGGCTAAGGGATTTAATTCAACAAACCCTGCAATAATATCATCTGGGGTTAAGTGCCAAATGCCGTATTCACGAATACCTGGGGTATCAACAATACCGCCTTGAGTAAGGTCTTCAGGATTAAAAGGCAATAAGCGACTGGTGGTAGTGGTGTGTTGACCCAGCTTGGAGTTGGTAGAGATGACATTAACGCTTTGATCAGAATTGGGCAGTAAGGCGTTAACTAAGGTGCTTTTACCAACGCCTGATTGACCAGCAAAGATTACCAGTTTATCTTTAATTTGCTGCTGCAAATCCGTGAGTCCCAGCTCAGCTTGTTGCTGTAAAGGCTCACTATCAGTCAGCTTAGTCTTATTTACAGCTTTTTGGCTGCTTTTACTACTAATCTGCGAGGGATTGAGTAAAATATTTTCAGGGCAGGGGGCCGCTGTTAGCACTGCCTCATAACCCAAGTCTTGATACTCATTGAGTAAGTTTTTGGTGAAAGCATAGTCTTCAATGGCTAGTAGATCTGCTTTGTTTAATACCAACAGCGGCTTAACACCGGCATGATGACAAACCACCAAATAGCGATCTATAAGGTTAGGGGCAGCGGCAGGTAGCGGGGCAAAGACAATGGCTAAAATATCAACGTTGGCAGCCACAGGCTTAAGCTTATGGTAACGGTCTGGGCGCGAGACTAAAGAGGTACGCGGCTGAACCGACTCAATACGGCCAAAGCCCGTATTAGGGTCAGCTACCCAGCGAACCTTATCCCCCGTTGCTAACATAGGTAAGTTGGTGCGGACATGACAGCGCCAAATATCGCCTAACTCGATGGCCTGCCAAAAAGGCTCAGGCTCACCCTCAGCCACAATAGGTGGGTTTGGAATAATGGCTGGCAAGGAGGTCACTTGAACCTCCAACTGTTTGCCATAATGAGCCATAACCACGCCATCCATCAAGCTACCATCAATTGACTCTTGTTGCTGAGCTTGTTGTTTGTCAATGCGTCTAAGCTGTTGCTTGGTTAGCTTACGTTGTCGTATCAAAGCCATAAATTCAAGTTACCTATATTTAAGTTACCTATAATATTGAAGTGTGCTTAAGTAAGCGCGAGAGTTACTAAAAACAGTGACAGTGAGTATCTGTGTGTCTAGGATATAGTTTATTGGGCGTTGGCACAATAAATTCAAAGTTTAACTGTTATATTGCGTGAATAGTTAAGGTCTTAGCTGCTAAATTTGGTAACATACTCGGATTGAGTATTCTGTCTAGCCGCAGATCATAATAAAGGACTTGGCTGTCTACTATTAACTTTATTTTTTATTTATCTTTATGAACTAAAAGTGTCTAGGAAATGTTATGAGCGATCATCCCAATAAAATTAAAATTAAAAACCAAGGTAAAAAAGGTCTTATCTGGATTGATTTGGAAATGACTGGTTTAGATACCATGAATGACGATATCATTGAAATTGCGACCATCGTAACCGATGAAGACTTAAATGTGTTGGCCGAAGGCCCAGTGTTTGCCATCAAGGTTTCTGATCAAAAATTGAATGCTATGGATGAGTGGAATACCAAGCAGCATGGTCAATCGGGGCTAATTGATCGAGTACGCCGTAGTACTGTGACTCTTGAGCAAGCCGAAAAAGAAACGATTGAGTTTTTAACTAAATGGGTAGATGAGGGCAAGTCGCCCATGTGTGGTAACTCAATTTGCCAAGACAGACGTTTTTTGGCACGTCAGATGCCTCAACTAGAGCGCTTCTTCCACTACCGTAACCTAGATGTCTCCTCAATCAAAGAGCTATGCTATCGCTGGCGTCCTGATATTCTAAAAGGGGTAGAGAAGACGGGCAGCCATTTGGCTATGGATGATATTCGCGACTCGATTCGTGAGCTGAAGCACTACCGCCAGCACTTCTTTAAGTTATTAGATTAATCTATTGATATCAAAAGGGTAGCTTTTGGGGGCTAATATCTGCTTTGGAAACTAGTATCTGGAGCTATCCAAATTATGCCGTTGGCTAAGTTATATTATGTTTAAACCTTCTTTTAGGCTTTAATCATAAATTTAACCAGTTGAAGGCTTTCTTTATGTTCC
>JAHHUJ010000016.1 GCA_020024075.1 Psychrobacter sp. | reverse complement strand
AGGAGTAACCCTGCTTATCGCTGAGTTACGGCAGCAGTTGGCTGCGGATATTGAGGTTAAAGCTGAGATTGAGACTGATATTAATATTGATGAGATTACCTCTACTACAGCGTCAAAGGGGTCAAAACTCATCTTTCAGCCCTTGCCACGTAGCCAAAAGATAGCTTTACCAGGCAGGGTAGGGCGGAAGTCGGGCAAAAAACTATTACAAGCGCTGGATGTCCCCAGCTTCATGCGGCAGTCTGTGGTGTTGTGTTCGTTACAGCTGCCCCCTCTGTCTTCGTCTTCGCAACAACAGAGTATTCCCTTGTTGGTAATCACTCCGGAGCAAACGCTGGTTTTACAAAGCCAGTTTGTATCGCTTATTGCTCAGATGGTAGAGGATAAAAGGTTGGTCTGTGAGATGCATGATGTGTAGTTTTTGAGGCTGCTGGCAAGTGAGCCCATTGAAAATTAGTAGCAGTCAGTTGAGTAATATAATCAATAAAATGATGTGTTACACTAGCAATATTATGAATGGCGCTAGCGTTTGTATAAAATATAACAATGATTAAATTAATAAAGGCTTGGGCACAAATTATGCCAAGCTAAGCTTTAAATAATGGGAGAAACAATGGTAGAACTTAAAGGGAAAAAAATCAGCTTTATTGGTGGTGGCAATATGGCTCAAGCCCTAATTAGTGGTTTGATTGGCCGAGGTGTTAACCCCTCAAACATTACTGTTGCTGATCCTTCTGAGGCTATTCGCAATCAGTTAAAGCAAAAAAAAATTAATTCCGTAGATCCTACAGCCAATACAGAGAGTGACAATTCACAAGTTGCGGTAAAAAGTGCGGACGTGGTTGTTTTGGCAGTCAAACCTCAAGTGATGCGTCAAGTGGTATCTGACTTTGCTGAAGTATTGGATAGACAATTGGTCATTTCAGTGGCTGCAGGTCTGTCTACCGAAAGCTTAAGTAAAATGCTTGGTGGTTATAAAAACATCGTTCGTGCTATGCCAAATACCCCAGCGATGATCCAAAAGGGAGCTACTGGGCTTTATGCTGGCGATGACCTCACTGAGGAGAATAGAACATTGGCAGCATCATTGATGTCAGCTTCTGGCTTGGTGAGCTGGGTACAGCAAGAGGCTCAGCTGCATGCTGTGACGGCGGTATCAGGCTCGGCGCCTGCGTATTTCTTTTATATGTTAGAGTCAATGATTGAGGCTGCCGTTGAACAAGGCTTAGATAGTAAGCAAGCCGCTGCGTTAGCCATGCAAACTGCATTGGGTGCAGCTCAGATGGCCATAGCCAGTGAGGAAGCCCCTGCAGAACTGCGCCGTAAGGTAACTTCTCCTAATGGAACCACACAGGCTGCTATTGAGTCGCTGCAACAAGATAACTTTGCTCAAGTCATAAAAAAAGCGATGCAAGCTTGCTATACCCGTAGTGAAGAGATTAGCAACGAGTTGGCTGATTAAGCCAATAGACGTATCAGTTAGTAATAACACAGTAACAGCTATTGAATAGGCTGTCGGCGCTATATGCTGGTCGACAGCCCGCTTTTTTAAATTAAACTAGTAAGAGTACGTTGAATGACAAGTCTTTCGTATGCCCTATTTAACATGGTGGTCAATTTCGCCATGCTACTGATTTTTATCCGATTTATGCTTCAGTTTGCAGGGCTTGAGCGCAATCATCCTTATGTTCAACCCGCTTATAAAGCGACCCAAATAGTGGATGTATTTGGCCGTATTTTTCCCACTGTTGGTGGGGGACGAGTGAACTTAGCGGCAGTGATGCTGTTATTTTTATTAAAGCTGATTGACATCTCAGGCAATGCTGCCCTTGCTGGACATGGCTATACCCCAATTAGATTGTTCTTTGAGGGAAGCTTATCATTAATATTAAGCTTCTTGAGTGTGGCACGTTATTTGATTATCGGTTCTATTATTATTAGTTGGGTGGTATTACTGACCCAGAAGATGCACCCTATTTTTGAGTTGATTGTGCAAATGGCTGAGCCTATTTTAGCGCCTTTTCGCCGTATTACACCAAACTTAGGTATGTTAGATTTATCCCCTATAGTGGCAATCTTTGGGTTACTATTGATTGAAATATTTGTAGATATTATTGCCAGAAACCTATTACCTATGATTGGCTAATGGCTATGAATAATAAAAATAACTAGGTATGAATGGTAAAGAAAAGACGCGGGCGAGCATAATATAGGGCTAAAAAGCCATTTAATACGGTTAATTTGCAGAAAAGTAAAAAACGCACTTGCAAAGCTGTTTTAGTTTGCTATAATACTCGCCCACAACATGAGGTAACTGGCTAAATAAGCTGAGTACCAAAAGTTGTGTTTTTAGAAGTTTCGGTGAAGTGGGTGAGTGGCTGAAACCGCACCCCTGCTAAGGGTGTATACGTTAACGCGTATCGAGGGTTCGAATCCCTCCTTCACCGCCATTTTTTTTAAATTATTTTTGAAATTTTTAAAAAAAATGTTGACTCCTAAAAAAAATTGGCTATAATAGCCATCCTGTTAACGACAAGTAGCTTTAGTAATAGCAATACTTAGTTGTTAATATGATAAGTTAGATTATTGTTGAAAAACAAATATGCGCCTGTAGCTCAGTTGGATAGAGCACTTGGCTACGAACTAAGGGGTCGGGAGTTCGAATCTCTCCAGGCGCACCATCTAACCAATCACTAAATCAATCGCCCATTGTCTGGCGATTTTTTTATGCCTGTTATATTTGTAATAAGCTTTTTTATTTGCATCTGTCTCTTAGCTTCATTCTAAGCACCCTGATATCCTCTCTGTCATCTGACACAAAATACGCTACAATAGCTTTTATTTTTCTATTAACAAGTCTGTCTTTACTGAGTTGTCACATCATCATGTCCAAACAACGTACACCCAAGCTCTCTCGTCGTCCTCAGGCTGCAGCAGCTAACAGCACTGAGCAATTAAGACCTACAGGTATAGAAGGTGTTAGCATCTCTGGTGAGCCAGAAATTGCCAAAGCTTCCACGCGGGTTATTGCTATTGTCTATGATGGCATGTTGATTTTGGCCTTATTGTTTTTGGTGGGGACGGTATTAACCGTAATTGGCACCATGCTGACCCTAGAAACTGGAGTCACCTCAGATCAGGCCCAAACTCTGCCACGGTGGTACCAAAATTTAGTATTAACCCCAGCTTTTATTGTGACCTTAATTGGCTTTTATGGTTTATTTTGGCGCCGTGCAGGACAGACTCTGGGTATGCAAACTTGGCGTTTGAAGACGGTAGATAATAATGGTCAACTTCTAACTTGGGGCAAGACTATCAAGCGTATTTTAGCCGCCTGTGTGGTACCAATAATCTGTGGTGCAATTGGTTATGCCTTTCATGGTTCACGCTCGGCGATGCTGTTGAGTGCTTTTTTTGGGCTGATATTCAATTATCTTTTTTGTCTATTTAACCGGGGGGGATTGGCGGTACATGATATGCTTTCGGGAACGGTGACCTTAAAGATGCCAAAAATTCATCATGAGGGTCTACTTAAGTCTTTAAGAAGCAAGAAAAATAAAGACAAATAAGAATGGCTTGCATTATTCACATGCTCATACAAATCTTTGTCTAACTTAGACAGTAATACGTGTAAGGCATGGATATAATTAAACAATCAATAAAACAAATTCAAATTTATTTGTTAATTATGGTTTTAATTTGATTTTTTTGACTTAATTATGGAGCCTATTATGAGTAAAGAGAGCGGTGTAAACTTTGATCAAGATATTTTTGCAGCATTAATCACTAAGCATGATGTGCAGCGTGAGTTATGTGACCAACTCGAAAAAGAAAAAGATAATAACAAGCGTAAAGCCATCTATGAAGAGTTAAAGCTAGAGTTACAGGCTCATGCTGCTGCAGAAGAGCGTCATTTATACATTCCAGTGATGCAACATGATGAAGGCCTAGATTTATCGCGTCACGCCATTACTGAGCACCATGAAATGGACGAAATCATGGAGACGCTTGATGATGGTCGTATCAGTCAAGACACTTGGGATACTACTTGTGCAGATTTAGTCCATAAAGTTCGTCATCACTTACAAGAAGAAGAAAGTGAATTCTTCAAACAAGCTCGTAAGATTTTAGATAATGACTTACAACAAAGATTAGGCGCTTTGTATCAAGTTGAGCATGATGACTTTGAACAGACTCACACTGAAGACTAAAAGGCTGTAAGCTTTAGCGCAAAACACCCATATCGCAATAAACCCACTAAAATAATTTTAGTGGGTTTTTATTTGTTATCTATCAGCCAGTTATAACGACTGGGCTATTTTATGCAGAGAGCTCTTGTTTGTTACAAGCAGTCTACAAATAGCTTTAGCGATCTTCACCCTGCTGATCAAAGTAGCGCATCAGACCGTTTAGTAGCAAGCTGTCTTTAATATGAATCGGGTGGGTCAGGTGTTGGGCAAGTAAGGGGGCATCACCGCCGGTCAAGGTAAATTCATAATTTGGATTGCGCCGCGCTATCTCATTAATTGCCCCCACAATGGACAATAAAATACCTCGGTGTACTGCATCAGAGGTGTTTACCCCTTCGCTAATACTGGTAAATGTGCCTTCACTGATACTGATCTGTTTGGTCCCTGAAAATAAGGCTTCACGCTGCAAGTAAATACTTGGAAAAATATAACCACCCAGATGGTGAGCATGATCTACCAGATCTATGGTCAATGCAGTACCACAGCCGACAATGCATTGACGTTTTTTGCTATCTACCGCCCCCAATATCTGTAACCAACGATCTACCCCTAGCTGTCCGGCATCATAGTCACTGGTAAGGAGGGGGTGCTGTGCATCAACATGAACAAACTCAAAAGGAATATCCAGTGAAGCTAGGGATTCAGCGACTTGGGCATTCACCTCCGCACCGAGCACTGAGGAGACACCGATAAACTCAGGGGCTAAGGTACTAAATCTATCGGTTAAACCAATCAACAACTCTGCAGGTGCTTGCAAATGCTGCTTGGCATCTGAGGTTACTATCTGACCGATATCATCCGCCAGCCAATATTTAAGTCTTGTGTTCCCTAAATCAAGCCATAAGTTAGACATAAAAGCCCCGTTTAGATATATTTTAAGTAAGTAAAGTGGATTAGAAAAATAAGGATTGCGGCAGTTAGCTGATAGCGGCTCTTATTTTATTAGCGGCGTAATAATAGCAGTTTAAATAAAAAATTTGTTAATCGATGTTCAAAGCTGGCGTATTTTTTCAAGTATTGGCTGTATTGGGGCTATAATAAGTCCTCTATTTAGTCAGACTATAATAACTAGCCAATCTATAATCCAGCCTATAATAACGAGTCAGTCTATAACAATACAGCAGTTTTCTGGCTCCTTATTTTAATGTAAACTAAATCATTTTGTCAGATAACTTAATAGGTCTCTTGTAGGTGTTGATACTGGTGGCTAAACGTAATAGCAATGACAGACTACCCTAGTGAAATAAATAAAACAGACCTTGCTATAAGGAAAAATATGTACCTAGCGACGCCCCCTAGTTTACTGAAGCTTAGCGTGATAACCCTAGTGGCTACCCTTGGTCTAACTTCGCTGCCAGCGAACGCCTTAGACTTACCGACTATGCAAGCATTGGCTGAGAGTGATAGCCCAGTTGAGCAATTTAATTTGGGTTGGAGTTACGAGACGGGCAGTGAAGGGCTAGCGCAAGATGAAAAAAAAGCACTTCAGTGGTATCAAAAAGCGGCCGCTCAAGGTAATGTAAACGCTCAATTTAATATGGCGGTGATGTATCACGAAGGTAGAGGTAGCGCTCAAGATTTAACAAAAGCCAGATATTGGTATCAAAAAGCGGCTGCTCAAGGGGATAAAGATGCTCAGTATAATCTGGGGTTTCTTTATGAAAATGGACAGGGGGTTGATACCGACTATGTTCAGGCTTTCAAGTGGTATTTACAGTCAGCAGGTCAAGGTGAGTTAGATGCACAATACAAAGTAGGCTTGTTTTATGAGCTGGGTATTGGGGTGAATCAAAGCTTTGCTAAAGCGGCTGAATGGTATTTAGCAGCAGCTCACCAAGGCAATAAGGAAGCCCAATATGCATTGGCTGTGCTATATGATGAGGGCAAAGGCGTTGCACAAAACTTTGATAAGGCTCGTAAATGGTACCTTAAAGCCGCTGGTCAGGAAGTGGATGGGGCTTATGTCGATCTAGGGGTCCTGTATTATTATGGTAATGGGGTTGAGGTAGATTACTCCAAGGCAGTAATGTGGTTTTTAATGGCTGCTCAAAAGGAAAACCCAGTGGGTCAGTTGAACTTGGCCATGATGTATGAAAGTGGACTAGGGGTAGAACAAGACTACGAAATGGCTGCTTCTTGGTACAGACGAGCTGCTATGCAAGAAGAAGCTCAAGCTCAGTATAACTTAGGCATACTTTATGATGGTGGCTATGGGGTAGAGCAGGATGCTACTGAGGCCGCCATGTGGTATCGAAAAGCTGCCGAACAGGGTCTGGCAGATGCTCAGTATAACTTGGCTATTAGTTATCAGGATGGGGAAGGAGTTCCTCAAGACTTCAAACAAGCCTTAAAGTGGTATATTGAAGCTGCTGAGCAAGGCTATGGTAAGGCAAGCTACAACCTTGGAACTATGTATTATAACGGCGATGGGGTAAAACAAAGCTATGCTGAGGCCAAAAAATGGTTTCAGAACTCTTGCGTAGATGACTATCTAGAAGGGTGTAGTGTCTATCTGGATTTAGAAGGCGCAGGATATTAACTATAAACGGATAGTTAGCCATAAAAAAAGACGCTCAGAGCGTCTTTTTTTATAGATGGTTTTGTGGTTAACTGCTATTAATGGCAGTTATAAAAGATGGAGTCTAGCGCTCACTTAAATCACGAGCTACTAACTTTTTAAGCTCTTCAGGAGAAGACCATAGGCCTTCTAAGTCATAGAATTCACGAGCTTGGCGCGTCATGATATGAACGATAACACCGCCCAAATCTACTAAAGTCCAATCGCTGTCTGTTTCACCCTCACGGCCTAGAGGCATAAAGCCTGCTTTTTTGGCAATAGCGCCTACTTGATCAGCCAAAGCATTCACATGACGCTTTGAGGTACCTTCAGCGATAACCATATAATCCATGACATCCGTCAGTTCAGAGACGTGAAGAACGGTAATGTTTTTTGCTTTTAAATCGTTTAGAGCTTCTTGAGCCATTTCAAGACATTGTTGTAGTCTTTCTTCGCTCATGGGTGTATTTTGATTTGCATCTATTGTCATAGCTATCCTATAGGGTTGTCTGTATCTACTTTATGAGATTAAGGTCATAAAGTATGTTTTAAATTTCGGTAAAGTCTAGTTCATTATGAGGGCGTTGGGTTTTGCGTAGGTGGTATGGAAACCATTAACTCAATAAGAATGATATAAATTGTTTTTCATGATATACGAATATACGGAGTGTGGCAAAGCAGATTTTGCAATATCTGGCCTACCTTGAGCAATTGCTTCACGTATGGCGCTGCTAGATAGTGGGGCAACTGTGTGTGAATCTATATATATGCGGCCATGAGTGAGCTGCTTCAAGTCCTGTAAGCGATAGCTAACTTGTGGTTTTAAGGAGGTGGGTAATAGTTCAACAATCTCTTCTGTAGACTGTAACTCATCTCTTGGGAATACCCACAGGTGAGCAAACTGGGTTAATTTATCACCATCGCGCCACTTAGGTAAGCTGGCAATGTTGTCTGCACCAACAATAAATACTAAGCTGTTGTTAGGGTATTGTTGGCGCAACTCAGCCAGAGTATTTATAGTATAAGTGGGCGGAGTTTGCCAGATTTCATGCTCGCTAATTGCAAGGTTTAACGGGATAGAGTGGGTTTGAGAAGATAAGGCTTCTGTTTGTAGTTCGGTGATGGCTGCGTTCAACATATTTAGGCGATGCTCAGAGGCACTGCTGTCTGTCTTTAACGGTGAGCGTGATGTGGGCATAAAGTAGGCGTTAACTGGGTGGTTATCCGCCGCCAATTTTTGTTAAACATGAGTAAATAATGCCAAAAGTCTATTGTGAACTGGATCAACGCCTCCGAATAAATAAACTTCGATAGGCAACTTGCTACTGCGATGCTTTGAGCTAGTATTGGCACTAGATAAGTCAGTATTATCATTATTAAGGGTTAAGGGCATTATAAATCCATTAAAATTCATTACCAAAGCGGGCGGCGCATTAGAGGATTAGCAGTCAGGCTAAGTGGGCTTATGTATTAATAACCTTTAGCTAGCTTATAAAAAAAGACCAAGTTAAAGAAGTAGTCTATAGAAAGTATAAAAAGTTACCACCCCAAAACCAATGGCTACCGCCAAAATAAAACTAGCCGACAAATCTGCCGGCTAGTTTTTACTTTACTTGATCTATTGACTGAATCTAAGTCCGTATCCCTAGTCTATTAGACGTCTGGGCTACTGGCTTGGATGGCTGTCAAAGCAATAGTATAAACGATATCATCGACCAAAGCGCCACGTGATAAGTCATTAACTGGCTTGTTTAAGCCTTGTAGCATTGGGCCGACACTGACCACATTGGCACTACGCTGTACTGCTTTGTAAGTGGTGTTACCGGTGTTTAAGTCAGGGAAAATAAACACGTTGGCTTGACCAGCAACTGGCGAGTCTGGTGCTTTTTGTTTGCCCACACTCAATACAGAAGCGGCGTCATATTGTAGTGGACCATCTACCATTAAGTCAGGGGCACGCTCACGCACGATTTGCGTCGCTTGCTTCACTTTTTCAACATCATCACCAGTACCCGATGCCCCAGTAGAATAGCTGATCATCGCCACTTTTGGCTCAATACCAAAGGCTTTGGCAGAGGCTGCAGATTGAATGGCAATCTCAGCCAATTGCTCGGCACTAGGATCAGGGTTAATCGCACAGTCACCATACACCACTACTTGCTCTGGCAGTAGCATAAAGAAGATGGAGGAGACCAGTGAGTACTGAGGAGCGGTTTTGATTAATTGGAAGGCAGGACGAACGGTGTTAGCCGTGGTGTGAATTGCACCTGATACTAAGCCATCAACCTCATCCATGTGTAGCATGGTGGTGCCTAATACCACACTATCTTGCAGCTGTTCAGCAGCTTGTTCTTCAGTGGCTTTGCCTTTACGACGCTCTACAAAAGCTTGGATGTATTTATCTAAGCTGATACTCGCCGGATCAATGATTTCGATATCTTTAGGTAGCTCAACACCGCGGTTTTTGGCCACTTGTGCAATCTCATTTGGATTACCAATTAACACACATTGAGCGATACCACGGCTTTGACAGATCGCAGCCGCTTCAATGGTGCGTGGCTCTTCGCCTTCTGGTAATATCACGCGTTTTTTGACCTGTTGTGCTTTTTTTACTACCTGATGACGGAAAGCAGAGGGAGATAGGCGAGGGGTATAATCACGTTCGAAGTAAGACTTCAGCCAATCTAGATCAATATGAGCTGCTACGAAGCGGGCCACAGTTTCGGCACGCTCTGCATCATCCTTTGGAATTTCATTACTAATAGTGGATAAGTTGGTTACCGTTTCTAAGCTATTAGTAGGTACGCTCATGATGGGTAGACCGGTTTTTAATGCAGGCTGACACAGCTCAATCACAGTGTCATTTGGAATAATACCGCCAGTTAATACAATCCCTGCCATAGGAATGTCATTCATGCTGGCCATGGCAGTTGCCAACAATAGATCATCACGGTCACCAGGAGTAACAACCAGAGTACCACGAGTAAAGATTTCACCCACACGAGAGATGGTACGTGCAGTTAGACTGGTTTTAAGGACTCGGCGCTGTTTGGCATCCCCTTCATTTAACCAGCTGGCATTCAACTGCTGAGCAATATCCCACGTACGAGGCACAGACAAGCTGTTGCTAAAAGGAACTACCCCGATTAGGTGGAACTGTTCGGTGGCAAAGCTAGGTGAATGTGACTGCATGGCATTAATGAAGTCTGTATCGAGCTCCAAAATTGCCTCACCTGGGGCCACGGGCTGGGTATCAAAAGTATTGGGTACGTTATTGGCACGCATTAAGATACTGCCTAAAGTGCGCTCACCATTGAGTCCACCAAAGACATGGGCATGCACATCTAACTTTTCGGCCAATTGTTTTGGGTTTTCAAGATCAGCCATGCTAACGAAGATTACCTTGGCATCTAGGGCGGTAGCTAAGGCAAAGTTCACTTGTGAAGCATAGGTTACCTCTTCGGTAGGCACTAAACCTTCACAGATGACAACGTTATAATCCTCTCCTAACTGATGAAAATTGGTAACCACTTCTTCCATCAAGTCATCCACGTTGCCTGAATTCATCATACGCTCGACACGTTCACGAGGGATAGAGGCGGGAGGATTTAGGCCAAAAGCGTGACGAATTAAGTCACTTGAGCTGTCTAAAGTATGCTGTGAGTCATGTGAATCGTCTTGCAAAAATGGCTTCATAAATCCAGCTTTCATACCGAGATAATCCAAAGCCTTAAGCAATCCTAAGCCTGCAGAGGTTAAACCAATGCCACGGCCGGTAGGAACTAGCAAAATAGTTTGCATAAACAAATCCTTATTAGTTCAATATATTGGTTTGGTTTTTACGTTATTTTTATTGATTTGACTACAGACCCAGTAAAGCTCTGGTTTCTTCTGCGATTTGCAGCTCTTCATCTGTTGGGATAACCCATAGCTCATATTTGCTTTCTGGAGTATGGAAGCTGCCTTCTTCGCCGCCATATAGTTGGTTGTTTTTGTCTACATCCATTTCTAGGTTAAAGTGGCGCATGACTTCTAGAATGCGAGCACGAATAGTTGCCGAGTTCTCACCAATACCCCCTGAGAAGATAATGCCGGTTAAATCAGGCAGGGCGCAAGATAAAGCAGCTAAGTATTTGCCAGTGCGATAGCAGAACATCTCAACCGCCAGCTGAGCATTCTTCTGGTCTGGGTGTGAGTCATCATTAGCAATAGATTCTACGGTACGCATATCATTTGAAACACCGGATACGCCTAGTAGCCCGCTTTCTTTATTCAAAATGACATCGATTTGTTCTAGGTTTAGCCCCATAGTGCGCTTTAAGTGAATGTGAAGGCTTGGGTCAATATCGCCACAGCGGGTGCCCATCATTAGTCCTTCTAATGGCGTTAAGCCCATACTGGTGTCTAAGCTTTCTCCATTATAGACTGCGGTTGCAGAGCTACCATTGCCTAAGTGGGCGATTAACCAACCATGTGGTCCTTCTTTTTCGGTCAGTTTGCTAGCACGACTTGATAAGTAAGCGTGTGAGGTGCCGTGGAATCCATAGCGACGGATGCAGTCATTTTCATACATCTCTTTTGGAATGGCGTAGCGGAAAGCTTTTGGAGGCATGGTCTGGTGGAAGGCGGTATCAAATACTACCACTTGCGGTAGATCTGGGTGAATGGCTTGAACGGCCTCAATACCAGTGGCATTAGCAGGATTGTGTAGAGGCGCCAATTCTTTTAGGCGTCTGATTTCTTCTATTACATGTGGCGTAACTTCTACGGCAGAGCTGAACTCACGGCCACCGTGAACCACACGATGTCCCACTGCAATTGGAGACTGGTCTCCAAGAAGAGTCATGATTTGAACCAAAGCGGCTTTATGGTTAGCCCCTGGGATACTGACTTCGGTTTTTTTACCTTCTAGGTTTTTATGTACAATATGAGCATTATCTAACCCTAAGTTCTCAGCCAGACCGGTAATACGGTGCTTATTGTCTTCACTAATTAAAGCATACTTAATAGAAGATGAACCGCAGTTAACAACTAAAGTTGGTTTGCTGATAGTGTTGTTGCTCATATTGTATCCTTACATTGAAAGTTTAAAAGAAAAAAAGAGATGACACCAAATAGTTTCATAAACTACCAAGTAATGTCATAAACTAATAGGTACTAAACGCCCCATCTTTTACCAACACATAACATCCTATTAGGGTGTGGTTTAAATTGTAATATCAGTAACTTTTAATTGAGCAAACTGGTCATCCATTTCTGCAGAAGAGAAATTGACTAAATTTAAGGTTGCCCTAATAACAGCTATGATTGGTTGCTGGTATGCACCTTCTTTAAGTATAGCCTAGATTAATTTGAAAAACATCGGTTTCGTGATTAAAAATAAGTTAAGTGATTAAAAATTAAAAGTTTCTTTTATTATTTAAATTTATAGAATTAAAAGCTTTTAGGTAAATATCAAGAATTTTGTTACCATAGAAAAATCTGTATTGTTGTCTGCTCATCCTCGTTCACACCTATAGGAAGCTGTTCATGTCAAACCTTCATTTTCAAACTTATAGCGATAAACACCACCAAAATTCAAGTGGCTTATGTTTGGCAGACCTAAATAACGCCGCTGTAGCTAATGCCTCTATAACTAATGCCTCTATAGTAACTACAACTACGGTCAAGTCGAGTCGTTGGTTTTCACTACTTGTGCTCTTAGTTCTGAGCGGTGTTTTTTTGAGTGGTTGTGGCCAAAAAGGGGCGTTGTATTTAGTAAAAGATGCTCCGAGTAATACTGACTTCATTCTATATGAAGGCAATAAGGTAGAGGGTAGTAACACGGCTGCTAGCCAAGCTAAGCAAGCAGCAGAACAGCAAAAGATTGAAGAGGCTGCTGCTGCACAACCGCAAGCTTACTAGGTCGCTTACCGCTAAATAATTTAAGTCATTTATCAATCTTTATTTTAATTGTTTGATTTTAATGATTTAATAAACCCTAACTTCAATACTAAATCTCAATGGATACCTTTTTATGAGCATCACAGACTTATCACAGGCGACGGTTCAGCACACTGCAAATGGCTTGCGTATTAATCCTGAAAGCTTTGTCAAAAAATTACCTACCTTAAGCTATCAACAAGGGTTGCTCGCTATCGAAGAAGTCTCAACACAGCAGTTGGTGCAGCAGTACGGCACGCCGTTGTATGTGTACTCCAAAAAGGCAGTACTCGAGGCTTATCAAGCTTATAGTGACAGTTTTGCTGAAATTGATCATCAGATTTGTTATGCGGTAAAAGCCAACTCTAATTTGGCGGTATTAAAGGTGTTAGCGCAGGCTGGTGCAGGCTTTGATTTAGTTTCGTCAGGAGAGCTGGCACGGGTATTGGCTGCTGGTGCTGACCCTAGCAAAATTGTATTTTCTGGGGTAGGCAAAACTGTGGCTGAGATGAAAGCGGCTTTGCAGGCAGGCATTGGCTGCTTTAACGTTGAGTCGCTTAGTGAGCTGGATACTTTAAATACGGTGGCAGCCGAATTACAAGTGAAGGCACCCATCTCTATACGAGTGAACCCTGACGTTGATGCCAAGACTCACCCTTATATTTCAACAGGTTTAAAGGACAATAAGTTTGGCATTAGTCACGATGTAGCAATCAAGGCGTATAAATATGCTGATAGTCTACAGCACTTAAATATAGTGGGTATTGACTGTCATATCGGGTCACAGTTGACTGAGATTGATCCTTTTGTTGCCGCATTAGATAAGGTTTGTGAGCTTATTGAGTCATTAAAACAACAAGGCATTGAGCTTGAGCACGTTGACTTAGGCGGCGGCTTAGGGGTGCTTTATATTGATGAGCAAGTGGCTGAGGTGAGTGAGTTTGCCAATGCCTTATTACCAAAGCTAAAGCAGCTGGGGTTAAAGGTACTCTTTGAGCCAGGTCGTAGTATTGTAGCCAATGCTGGCGTGCTATTAACTAAGGTTGAAGTATTAAAGCCTACTGAGCACAAAAACTTTGCCATCGTCGATGCGGCGATGAATGACTTAATTCGTCCTGCCTTATATCAAGCAGAGATGGCCGTGATTCCTATGAGAAGTGAGCCTAAAGAGGGTACTGAGGAGCAAAGCTGGGATATTGTAGGTGCGGTTTGTGAGACGGGTGATTTCTTGGCCAAAAAACGCTTATTGTCTTTGGCAGTGGGCGATATATTAGCCATTACTGGGGCGGGTGCTTACGGCTTTGTGATGAGCAGTAACTATAACTCACGCCCGCGTCCTGCTGAGGTTATGGTGTCTGGTGATAAGCATCAAGTGGTGCGTAAGCGCGAGACCATTGAGCAGTTATTTGAAGCTGAGTCTTTTTTTGAGCTGGATTGATTTTATTTGAGCTTGATTGATTTTAATGGTTTAAATTGGAATTAGAACAAGGTATGACAATAGACTTTACCTTTGTTGTGCCAAAAGCCTGCGTTTGATACGTAGGCTTTTTTTGATTTAAGTAATTTCTTTGTCAATATTCTGCAGACAGAGCTTGGTTTTTTGGTACAGAGCAATTATTTATAAACAGTTGATAAGCGACAATAAAAAACAGCTCTAGCTTATTTCTACTGGCAGCGTTTAGTTATTATCATTGTTATATTCTGCATGGTAAGATAGGGCATAAATAAAATCTAAGGAATAAAAAATGCTTATAGAATTTACCAAAATGCATGGATTGGGTAATGATTTCATGGTTATTGACTTGGTTACTCAGCGCTTAGAACTGACTAAAGAACTCATCTCCTTACTGGCAGATCGCCACATGGGTATTGGCTTTGACCAACTGTTGGTGGTTGAGCCACCGATGCGTCCTGATGTCGATTTCCGCTATCGTATTTTTAACTCAGACGGTAGTGAGGTTGAGCAGTGTGGCAATGGTGCCCGTTGTTTCGCCCGTTTTGTCCAAGCTCGTAAGTTGTCATTTAAACAGCGAATACGGGTCGAAACCAAGTCAGGTATTTTGACACTGACCACGGATAACTATGGCTGGGTAGAGGTGGATATGGGTAAACCTCGCTTTGAGCCAGATGAGATTCCTTTTACCCCAAAAGCCATTACCAAAATTCAAAACGCCTATCACTTAGACGTTAATGGCACCCCTGTACAACTCTATGTGGCCAATATGGGCAACCCTCATGCGGTTATTAAAGTGGATGATATCCTAACTGCCGATGTAGAAACGTTAGGGAAAGCCATTGAGTCGCACCCAGCATTTCCAGAACGGGTGAATGTTGGTTTTATGCAGGTGGTGAATCAGCGCCACATACTTCTTCGGGTATATGAGCGTGGTGTGGGTGAAACTCAGGCTTGTGGTACCGGAGCTTGTGCCGCAGTGGCGACAGGTATCCGTGAAGGCTGGCTTGATGAGGGGGAGGAGATTAGAGCGCAGCTTTATGGCGGTAGCTTATTGATTCGCTGGTCCCCCGGCTATTCAGTGATGATGACGGGTCCGACAGCCTTTGTCTATGAAGGTATATTTAGTCCAGATGGTATTATGGCCCAAGCAGGTCTAAAGCCATCTGCTTAAGCGCTTAGGATAAGTAACTAGATTATGTGTGCCAAGCCAATGCCTCAGCCAAAACTGCCTAAGAAGCCCTCCAAGCGGGCAGCAGATGATGCTGAATCAACTCGTGAGATAAGTGCTGAGTTGCAGCAGCTTTTGTTGCCGGTAGAGCAGTGGTTGGCTGAGTTGTCTGTCAGACAGATGTCGGAGCACACTATCGAGGCTTATTATGCGGGTTTATTTCAGTTGGCAAGCTTTTTGGAGGCGAGCAAGCTGACTTGGACACGCTGTGACAAGCGGCAATTGGCTCGATATATCGGTCAGCGCTTGGATGTGGATGCGTTGGCCATCTCTAGTGTGCAACAAGAGTTATCAGCCATTCGTCATTTTTATAGTTGGCTGATTGATCAAGGTCAGGCTCGTATCAACCCTACCACAGGATATCAACTAAAAAGAGCGCCACGTCCTCTGCCCAGTATCGCAGATGGCGATTTGCTGACTCAGTTGTTAGAACAGCCGATGCCAGATACCCCCGAGCAAGCGAGGCTTTGGGTGCGTGACAAAGCCATGTTTGAGCTACTGTATAGTAGTGGCCTACGGGTGGGGGAGCTGGTGGGGCTGAATGTCTCTGATTTACGAATACATGAGTCTGGTGAGCGAGGTGAAGTGAGAGTGACGGGTAAGGGCAATAAAACGCGTCTGGTGCCAGTAGGCAAGCAAGCGTTAAAAGCCATTACCACCTATTTGCCTCATCGTTATCTATGGGAGGAGCAAGGAGACACTGCGTTATTTATCAGTGAAAAGCTAGGCACTCGATTGACCACGCGCGCGGTACAACAACGACTAAAAATTGCCGCCAATCGTGCTGGCATTGCACAGAATATGTATCCCCATCTACTGCGCCACTGCTTTGCTTCACATATGCTATCGGGGAGTGGTGATTTGCGGGCTGTTCAAGAGATGCTGGGCCATAGCGATATCAGCACTACTCAAATTTATACCCACGTAGACTTTGCCAAATTAACTCAGGTCTATGATAAGGCTCACCCTCGCGCCTCTCATAATAAGCATGGAGACTAGAGTAATGGAGACTAAGGTAAATTAATTAGCTCCAGCTGTTAGTTAGTATTGCTAGGCCAGTCTATGACAGTTATGAATGGGCATATTTTGACGCCAGATCTGCTGTTTTTCTGCATCAAAAGCGGTGGTAATTAACCCAAAGTCTGTAGCCAAGTTAGTTTGTTTGGTTTCCTCTACCCAGTCACCGTTGGCGTTGGCAAAAGCGCTGTGCCCCCAAGTCTCACGGCTACTGTCTTTTGTATAATGGGTGCCGCCTTGTGCTGAGCCGACTACTAAGCATTGAGAGTCCAAAGCGCGAGCTTGCAGCAGAAGTTGCCAATGTGCCTTGCCTGTTTGATAAGTAAAAGCAGACGGGGCAGTAAGGATATCCGCTCCTGCCTGTCTAAGTCTTTGGGCTAAAGCAGGAAAGCGTAGGTCAAAACAAACCATCATTCCGATAGATAAGATGCCTGAATTTTTATCTTGGGCATTATTAGAGGGGTGCAAAAACTCTTTATTTAAACTCTTCATATCACACTGAGCGACAACGGTGGTGTCACCGGGTTCAAAAGTCCTACCCTCATCATAGCTGCCAGTAGCATCTGCTACTTGGGCACGAAATAAATGGATTTTGTCATAACGAGCCACACGCTTACCATCAGGAGCAAAGATCTGACTCACTTGTCTTAATTTATTGTCTGGTATCACAGTGCCATCTGGACGATAAGGGCAGGGTAGTGTACCGGCAACGATAAATAATTGATGCTTAAAAGCTAGGTCGGCATACCAATTTGATAGCTCATCGAAGCGTTCAGACAGCTGCTTTTGTCCTCCCATACGGCAAGCATTCTCTGGTAGCACCAGTAAGCTAACTTGCTGCTGGCTTGCTGCAATAACTGATTTTTCGATGGTCGCCATATTGGCTTCAATATCAAACTGACTGTTTAACTGTACACATCCAATGTTAAGTTGAGTCATAGCCGCCTTCTGTCTTTGCA
>JAHHUJ010000159.1 GCA_020024075.1 Psychrobacter sp. | reverse complement strand
GATATGTTGAAACGTAATGCAGTGAAAGTTGATGGCGAAGAAGTAAATGCCGGCTTTAGTCTGACTTCTGGTCAAACCGTTGTGATTCAGGCCGGTAAAAAAGCTTTTGCTAAAGTGACTGTGGCATAAAGCTGGTGCTTAGAGCTTGTGCTTGTGCTCAGAATTCGATGTTTGGTACAAACCAAAATACAGCCATAAACAACTAAAATATGATGAGTAATAAATTGACAATCAAAAGCGTACCTCAAGGTATCTACCGCCATTACAAAGGCAATCTTTACCAAGTACTACACACAGCGCATCACTCAGAAACTGAGGAACCGCTGGTAGTATATCGTTGCCTTTATGGTAATTATGATGTGTGGGTGCGCCCGCTTGAGATGTTTATTGAAACAGTAACCGTTGAGGGCAAGACTGTGCCTCGCTTTGAGCTGATTCAGGCTTTGGCGGACTAAGTCATTTGATGGTATTTGTTTGTTGACTTGATGATAAAAAAGACAGCTCAGTTGATGTGGGCTGTCTTTTTTTGGTCAAATCTAAATTCTAAATACTGTGGCAAACTTGGGAGTAAGCTTTAATAATTAAACAGCAGCTGACCAAGACTTATTATCAATATTGAATAGCCTGATCATAGTAACGGGTGCCAACACGCTAAGCCAAATACCATAAATAATCGATACCCCTTGGCTAACTATAAAATAACTCAGAGCTAAGATGCACAAGCTGAGTAACAGCCCTAGCAGATTGTGGCTGGATTTACGGCACATTAAAGCCCGTAATGTGGTCAACGCCAATAAGAACGCTCCCAGCTGCAGCATAATCATTGCCATAGCATAAGACTGAGAAATGCCCTCAAGCGTGGCATTACTGGTTTCATCAAAGATATCTGTCACCAGCTTTAAGGTGCCACCTAAGCCTGCTAAAGCGGCAAAAATAAAGAAGTGTCCATAGCCAAAAGAAACAAAATCATGACGGCGGCGTTCTTCATCCAAAATATTGTCAAAGGGAACACTAAAATAAAGCCAACACACAGAAAATAGTAATGCCAGCAAAGCCAAGCCTGAGATTAAGATAGTGGAAGCAGAATAAGTAGGGCTGATTAAGAAGTATAAGATGGTCTGGCTTACCCCTAAGATACCCTCGCCCAAAACAATAATAGTCAAGAGGCTATAGCGTTCAGCGATGTGACGAGGATGCCAGTTATCAAACTGCTCGGATCGGGCCCATATAGGCATCAATAATTCAGCTGCGATGAATAAAAACAAAGCGGGTTTTTTTAGAGAGTCAGGTAAAAACAACCAGCTTATCCACATCAGCTGCAGGGTGATTAAGCCAAACATACTGCGGCCAGCCACTTTTTTGTGCTCAGGGACATGGCGATATACCCGCCACCACTGACTGCAGCTTGCCAAGCGCATGATGGCGTAACCCACTACCCCAATCCAGATTAAACCTTGATCAAAAAACTGGTGGATATTGGCAGCAATTAATAGCGAGCCAAACATCTGCATCATGACAGAAATACGATAAGGCCAATCATCTGGGTCATAACCTGAGCCAAACCAAGTAAAGCTGGTCCACGCATTCCACAGAATAAAAAATGCTATGGTAAAGGTGATAAACCCCATATATTCGTGAGCCACTAAGTCCTTATATAACCCTTGAGCTGCTGCTGAAATGGCAATGACGTAAACTAAGTCAAATAATAGCTCAAGCGTACTTGAAGTGCGGTTAGGTTCGTGGCTGTCTCTTGCTGAAATAGGCCGAATACTGGGCAGGTTCATCTATAATATCATTCCGGTAGTATCAAATAGGGGTTACACAGTTTAATTTTAAACACAAAACACAAAAAGGCGCCACTGTTGAGTAGCGCCTTTTTTAGGCCTATGCTTTGACTAAAATGAAAACAAAATTGGCCAAAAGTTGATTAAAGCTGGTGCTTATTAAGACTCTTTTTTGTCGTCTTTTAGACCGGCTTCAATCTGGATTTTTAGCTTAACGTCTTTCATCATACCACCATCAGTGTAAGTGTTGATACCCCACTGAGTTCTATCGATAGTGGTTTCAAAGTCGCCACCACAGCTTTTTGTTTTTAAAATTGGGTTGTCGTAGCAGTTAAACTTAGTGGCTGTTAACGTCACAGGGTGGGTTTGGTCAAGTAGGGTTAGCTCACCTTTTACTGATTTTACTTTGTCGCCATCAAATTCCCATTTGGTTGATTTGAAGTAGGCGGTAGGGTATTTTTCTACATTAAAGAAGTCAGCAGATTTTAAGTGCTTGTCAAAAGCTTTAATGTTAGTGCTTAAGCTATTCATAGGAATAGTAACGCCTACGAAGCCTTGTTTTTTTTCAGGAGAGTAATCTACCACACCTGTTAGGCCGTAGAAACCACCAGCGTTAGTAGTAGTGCCGAAGTGGTCGATAGAAAAGCGAGCGTGAGCATGATAAGGATCAATTTCATAAATTGCTGCATTAGCTGTAACGCTTAAAGTGGCCAGACCAGCTAAAGTAGCCAGAGTAAGGGTTTTTTTAATTAAATTCACAGTTCATTCTCCTATTAAAAAGCTTAAAAGATGGGACTATAAGGTGATGATATTATAATTAGTTGAGTTATATATCATTCATAAATAGCCATTACCGTTAAACAGTAAGCCTTTATTTATCAAAGCTAGACAAGCTATTTATACAAGACACGCAACTATGCCTTTTGATTAAAAGGCACAGGGTATCTGTAAGGGCTACTTATATATAGAGCACGCTAGTTTAACAAATATTTATGAATTTTTGGGTTACAAAAAGCCTTCAAACCAGAAGGTTTGGTTGTATTTTAGTTAGAAATGTATATTTTGGTTACAAACTTGGCTTTATTTTGCGTCCCATCAGGGTATGTGCGACCCACGCTGGCCCAATTAATAAGAATTGTAAGTCTTCAAAGAAGGAGGGTTTCTTACCTTCAAGCTTGTGTCCAATAAATTGACCAATCCATGCCACCACAAAGATAGCAGCCCATGCTTTAAACCCTAAAGGTAGTAAGGCAATGGCGCTTATACTGATGAGCATAAATATGCCCATAGCAATAAATAATGGGGTAGAGAGGCGTAAGTAGAATATTGCCACTAGCATGGCAGCTACGATAGTGAACCAAGCGGCTACGGACATACCCATGCCTAAAATACTTACAAAAATTGCGGGCACGCATAGCCAATGGATTTTTTTGTTAATGGGGTTTTGGTGGCTAACCGCATAGTCAGCTAGCCATTGATCTAAGCTACGTTTTTCAGAGCGTTTACGTGATGCCATTCTAATGTCCTTATTAGTTAATAGGGAGTAAGTTCCCAATAGCGTATATTGCAGAGTCTTAATTAAACCTGTGGTAAGGCCAAGCTCTGTAGTGTTGTTAGCTTATTATTGCAATAACCTAGCTGAAAGTAAACTGCTGTGTAACAAGGGCGATTAAAGTCTAGATTTTTAGCCAATAGTGGGTAATATAAGCACAGAAAATATTGAATTTTTGACACTAAAACCCCATTTAAGTAAGTCATGACTGTTGCAAAGTGAGGCTTGATTTTTGGCTAATATCAAGCCTTATTTTGCCTCTCAAATATATTTAAAGGAAATTAGCGTATGATGCGTATTGGCCTGTTTTTATTAACTAACTTAGCAGTGCTGGTGGTATTCGGCATTGTTTTTAATATTTTATCGGCCTTTTTTGGCCTCGGCTCTGTCCACGGTGCTGGAGGCATAAACTTTGGTAGCTTAGCGGTAATGTGTGCCATTTATGGTATGGTAGGCTCAATGGTATCTCTACTGTTGTCCAAGTGGATGGCCAAACGATCAACAGGGACAGTGGTCATTGAACAGCCTCGTAATGCTACTGAGCAGTGGTTGGTAGATACTGTAGCAAAGCAAGCCAAAGCGGTTAAAATTGATATGCCTGAAGTGGGTATTTTTGACAATGCTCAGCCTAATGCTTTTGCCACTGGTTGGAACAAAAACAAAGCTCTAGTAGCTGTGTCATCGGGTCTTCTACATACTATGACGCCTGATGAAGTAGAGGCAGTATTGGCGCATGAGATTGGTCACGTGGCCAATGGTGATATGGTAACGCTGGCTTTAATTCAAGGGGTGGTTAACGCCTTTGTGATGTTCTTCGCTCGCATCGTAGGAAGCTTCGTTGATAGAGTGGTTTTCAAGAATGAGGATGGTCCTGGAATCGGTTACTTTGTGACCAGTATGGTGATGGATATTTTACTAGGCTTCTTAGCCTCAGCGATTGTGATGTGGTTCTCAAGAAAGCGTGAATTCCGTGCTGATGAAATGGGAGCTAAGCTTGCTGGCCGCGAAAAAATGATCAGTGCTCTAGATGCGCTGCGTCCTGCAGAACAGCGTCCAGATCAAATGCCTGAGAACATGAAAGCTTTTGCTATCTCAACGGGCCAATCAGAAGGCTTTAGCATTGCTAACTTCTTTCGCTCGCACCCAACGCTAGATGATCGTATTGCTGCCTTAAAAGACTATAATCCTAGCAAAGCTTAATGGCTTAGCTATAAAGGCTGATAAGATAAAGCTGAATCCAAAAAATACCGCGATTATTTCGCGGTATTTTTTTGTTTAAATAAAACAGCACTGCAATATTGAAAGGTTGAACCGTTAAACAGTTGAACGATTAAGTAGCTAAGCATTAAGCAGTTAAGTATTAAGTAGCTAAGCCGCTTGCGCCGCACTACGTTGCCATTCATATAGACCAATAAAAGAGTTGATCTGATAGACCATGGTCTGAATGGCGAAGATGTAGTTCCCCGTCATTAGGTTAACGATTAACCACACGAAGTTTACCGCAATCCAAATCCACCAATTAAAAGAGTAACGCAGGATCATCGTGGCTTGGGCAGTAATTGACAGCACGAAGGCAAAGACATTGATCCAGTAAAAATCTATCATGCCCAAAAACTGACTGCCATCATCTTGAACCGCTGCATAGCCTTTTTGGGCCAACCAGTCGTTAATCATAGGGAACATCGCCAGCCCAATGGCAATAAATGCCAGAGTAACTAACCATACCCATTTTGTCGCGGATTTTGGCACCATATTGCCATCAGGGTCGGTATTCTTTGACCAATAAAAGAGTCCGTAAGCGTGGGTGAAGAAGTTGAATAATGGCGCCAACATCAGACCCACAGCTCCCGAAGTCCCTTGCACCACAACCTCCCCAGCGGTAGCGAGCATACCTAGACCATTGCCCATGACATTTCTGCGAAAGGATAAAGACACCACGCAGCCCAGA
>JAHHUJ010000158.1 GCA_020024075.1 Psychrobacter sp. | reverse complement strand
CCCAGATTGTGCGTCAAAAATATGGGGCTTAAAATAGTTTCAGGTGTTGTAATCAGTAACAATAACCCTTATAAAAACTCAGCTGATAGGCTGAGTTTTTTATTGAACATCTATAATTCCTCTTACAACAAAAAAACTAACGGGATTTTTTAGTAAAATAGGTTTCTTTTTTTGAATCTTCAATGACAATACTATCGCTAGTAAATGAAAAAGCTTTATTGCTAAAAGTGCCGATCATTATGGTTTCGATCAAAGGCGAAACATTTTCTGATTCACTTTCAATAGCCACCACAAAGTTCGCACCATCCCCGCCAGTATCGTCGTGTTTTTCAACGATGTAATTTAAAGTTCCCATAGGTGGTAATTCGATAGACTTAGTCAAATAGGAGCGCACAAAATCGCCCTTGGTATTGTAATAATCGATTTTAGAGACGTATAGACTGTTGTTTAGGCTAGTATTTCGAATACTTAAAGTAGCTGACAGCATAATCTTCGGGCTATCCTCATCGCCATAAATATTGGAATAGACCGGCACATAGAAGAGCTGATGATAGGGCATATTTCCTGAAGGTACTTGGTCAACTTCCAGCTCTTTTATAGGGTCTTTGTGCTCAGCACTGTATAAAATATTGGGGTCTTTTTCGGCAGGGTTACATGCAGTTAGCCCCATAGTGAGCAGTACAGAGATGCCCAGTAGCAGCGATGTTTTCATAAGTTTCCTTTTAAACATAGGGTAGAGTATAGGCAGGTTGATTAACCCACCAATACATTGGTTTCAGGATAATGAACTCTTGAGCTTTTTGGCATGGCAATTAAATAAGCTAAGGTCAAAGGTCCCACCCGTCCGGCAAACATCATAAACATAATAACAATTTCACCCGTTTGGCTAAGCTTAGGGGTCAAGCCGCGAGTTAATCCCACAGTGCTCAAGGCAGAAACCACTTCAAAGAGCACGTCATCTAAAGGGTGATCAGCCTCTACAATAGACAGCACAAATACGCTCAAAAAAATGAGCATCATGGTAATACTAATTAACGCCAAAGACTTTCTGACCAAGCGTTCGGGAATACGACGTTTAAAGATGATTACATGGTCACGCTGGCGTAAGAAGGCCCAAGTGGTCAAAATTAAGATGACAAAGGTACCGACCTTAATCCCACTGGCAGTAGATAGAGAGCCGCCCCCAATAAACATCAAAAACATAGTTAGTAGAGTGCTGGCATCGGTTAGCTGTTCAATGGGAATGGTATTAAACCCAGCTGTTCTAGGGGTAATGGCTTGAAACCACGCTGCTGTCAGCTGATTACTAAAGCTTAATTGGCCCAAAGTATTGGGGTTGCGATGTTCCAGTAGCCAAAACAGCACGAAGGCTACAATATTTAATACCAAAGTTGTGCCAACCACCACCTTAGTATTGACACTCACTTTGCGCCAACTTCGATTATCGATAATATCTTTTATGACGATGAAGCCCAAGCCGCCAACGATAATTAAACTGGTAATAATAAAATTAATGGATTTGTTATCAACATACGGAATTAAGCTGTCGCTAGTTAAAGCAAATCCTGCATTGTTAAAGGCTGAGACGGTGTAAAAGAAACCTGCATATAAGGCCTCTAACAGTGGCATATCTTGTAAAAAAGCAACGCTTAAGGCTATGAACCCTATCAATTCTACCGATAGGGCAATGGTAATAACTGATTTAGCCGTGGTGCTGATGTTGCCAAAGCTAGTCTCAGCGAAGGCTTCTCGAGCAATCTTTTGACCGACAATATTTAACCGACGCTGTAAGCTAATAAAGGCAAAAACAGCAAATGTCATAAAACCAAGCCCACCGAACTGAATCAGCATGGCAATGATAACCTGACCGAGGCGGGTATAGTTGGCAGTATCGACTATCGCCAATCCAGTTACGGTAACGGCAGAGGTTGCAGTGAATGCAGCTTCTAACCAAGTGACTGGTTCAATAGTGGAAAAGGGCAGTTTTAACAGAGCGCTGCCCAAAGTTATCAAGATTAAAAACCCAAAGGCTAAAATAGCGGGTGGGGACGTCAAAAATTTAATTGATTTTTCTGGCATAAGGCCACCTGTTGACCAAGGTTACTTTACAGTAAGCTTTAAGTTAAGCTTGATATTATTGATTGATAAAAGCTTTCGATAAGTACTTTAGGTCACTGACCCTACCGGTATAGATTACTCGGTCTGGATATTGAATTAAGGTGTCATTATTAAAGTCAAGTAACATTTTATTGTTACGGATAATCAGTAGTAAAGAGGTGTCTGGGTGGCGGCTTTTAATTTTGCCGACACTAACTGGGCGCAGGTTTTGTGGTACATCAATACGCACCAAAAACTCATCATTGCCCAAAGCCAAATACTGCTTCATCATAGGGTAGGCCATAGCCTGTGCAATACGAATACCCATATCCTGTTCAGGATGGATAATATTCTGTACCCCTAAGCTATGCAGAATGTCATGGTGAGCATCAGTTTTGGCTTTGACCCATAAGTTCTTAACCGGCAGTTTAATGAGGTTTAAAGTACACAATAAGCTGGCTTCCAGATCATCGCCAATACTGACGATAACCCCATCAAACTGACTTAAGTTCAATTCTTTTAAGGTTTCAATATCAGTAGCATCAGCAATTACTGAGTGGCTTAAGATATCACTTACTTTATTGACTTCTTGCTCATCCATATCTATGCCAAGAACTTCATTCCCTTGGCTTTGTAATTCAAAAGCACAAGCCCTACCAAACACACCAAGTCCAATCACTGCAAATTGCATGTATAACCTCTACGTAAATAATTCTATGAAGCACGAGAGTAACCAATGTTATCCCTGTGTATAAGGTTAAGATAATCAGCAAGGATTAAGATAATTTTAAACTTGAATTAAAATTATTAACATGTGAGCTGATTATACTCCTTAAAGATAGAAATAAGAAAAGCTCGATAACCAAAAAGTACTAAAAAATCACAAAAAAAAGAAGACCCCCAAATCGAGAGTCTCCTTTTAAAGGTTATGGTTTTAATAGCTTAAAACAATAGTTGATTAAGTTACTGACTTATTGATTGAGCTATTGACTAACTTTTGCCACCACTTCTTCACGGCTAAGTAGCTGCTTTTCGCCATCACGGCGATCGACATATTCATACTTATCTTCGGCTAGGTTGCGGTCAGAAACTACAATACGGTGCGGGATACCGATAAGTTCAAGGTCAGCGAACTTCACACCAGGACGCTCGTTACGGTCATCTAAGATAACGTTTAAGCCTTTAGCTTTAAGCTCTTGATATAAAGCTTCAGCGGTTTGCATTACCGTATCTTCTTTTGATTTCATGGGTACAATGGCAATATCAAACGGTGCGATTGAATCTTTGATATCTGGTGTTTTGGCCCAAATGATACCGTTATCATCATGGTTTTGCTCGATAGCAGCGGCGATGATGCGGCTTACTCCGATACCATAACAGCCCATCATTAGGGTTACCGGCTTGCCATCTTCACCCATAACGGTACAGTTTAGTGCTTTTGAGTATTTATCACCTAATTGGAAGATGTGGCCCACTTCGATACCACGTTTGATGCTTAGTTTGCCTTTACCATCAGGAGAAGCGTCGCCCTCTACTACGTTACGGATATCGACTACTTCGGTGATTTGGGCATCACGCTCCCAGTTCATACCTGTGGTGTGCATGTCATATTCATTGGCACCTGATACAAAGTCGCTCATGGCAGCTGCTGAGCGGTCAACATAGACAGGGATATCTAAGTCCACCCCGATAAAGCCTTTTTTCAGACCTGCAGCTTTCATCTCTTCTTCAGTTGCGAAGGTAAGTGGTGTCGCTACCTCAGGAATTTTCTCTGCTTTAATTTCATTTAGGGTATGGTCGCCACGTACTACTAACGCTACCAATTGCTCTTTACCTTCAGAGCCATCTTCATTGATATGATGACCTTTAACTACCAAGGTTTTTACTGTGGTTTCTAAAGGAATGTCTAGGAACTGAGCCAAATCTTCGTTGGTTTGGATTTTTGGTGTTGAAACATCTTGTCTATCTTGGGTTGGGGCAGCGCGCTCATCGGTACATATCGCTTCAGCCAATTCAACGTTAGCTGCGTAGTCTGAACCATCAGAGAATGCGATGGCATCTTCACCACTGCCGGCTAATACATGGAATTCATGAGAAGCTGAGCCACCGATTGAGCCGGTATCGGCCAATACTGCACGGAAATTTAAGCCTAGACGTTGAAAAATGCGGGTGTAGGCATCATACATCTGTTGATAGGTCACCTCTAATGATGCATGGTCTACGTGGAAAGAATAGGCATCTTTCATAGTGAATTCACGGGCACGCATGATACCAAAGCGAGGGCGAATTTCATCGCGGAACTTACCTTGAATTTGGAAGAACGTGATAGGCAGCTGTTTGTAACTACGTAATTCACCACGGGCCAAATCAGTGATGACCTCTTCGTGAGTGGGTCCTAGTACGAAGTCACGATTGTGACGGTCGGTGAAGCGTAAAAGTTCAGGACCATAATCTTCAAAGCGTCCTGACTCTTGCCATAACTCAGCAGGCTGAGTCATAGGCATGAGGACTTCTTGTGCGCCGATATTCTCCATCTCTTCACGCACAATTTTTTCAACTTTTTGCAAAACCTTAAGGCCCATAGGCAACCAAATATATAGCCCTGAAGCTAGCTTACGAATTAGACCGGCTCGCAGCATAAGTTGGCTAGATACGATATCAGCATCGCTTGGGGTTTCTTTTAAGGTAGCAAATAAAAACTGGCTGGCTCTCATAACTGACTCGACTTTACTCAATGTAGTTAAAGGGTGGTTAACGGTAACATTAACTTAAAAAAATTCACTGAAACAATAAAAGCACCGTCAATAACTCCCGTCTCAAACTCGCTGTTAATCAGTATTTAGACGGTTATTACGGTGTTATATGATATTAGTAAGGAAAAATAATAGTGATAACCTGACTATGTTAGGTAAAGTCGGGCTGTGACGCAATCCTTTTTTAACTTGTTATGGGATTTAGGTCCAATTTAATGCCAATTTGCAGTCAGAGACAATAAGATTGCAGCTAAAAACAATAAGTTTGAGTAAAAAATTGCTTTATTACCCTTTTAACTCAACAGACATTGCTTAGTTGATTGGCTATATTTAAATCAATATCTACTCTATTATTTTATAAAAAAATTGCACCAGCACTTATGTCAACTATGAAAGCCCTTACTATTAGTTTTTAAACTAAATACCAACTCTTAAACTGAATATCAATTCTTAAACT
>JAHHUJ010000157.1 GCA_020024075.1 Psychrobacter sp. | reverse complement strand
GTATCGCTCTGGCGAGCGTCAGCAATTCGATATTGCACTTGATTGGTCGTTAGGAACTCCGTTTCAGCAAAGCGTCTGGCGTGCGCTGCAACAAATCCCTTATGGGAAGACCATTAGTTATGCTCAATTGGCGCAAAATATTGGCAAACCCACAGCGTACCGAGCGGTGGCCAACGCCAATGGCAAAAATCCTTTTAGTATAATCATTCCTTGTCATCGAGTGGTGGCCAGTGACGGCGGCTTAGGTGGTTATACAGGAGGCGTGGATAAGAAGCGATTGTTACTCGATATCGAACAAAAACAGTCGACTAAAGACTAAGTGAGATTACAGACTAACAAGCATTAGAGCATTATAAAGAAAGCCAGAAGCAATGCTTCTGGCTTTTAATATCAAATATAAGTAGCTATTAATTTAATTGATCGTAACTAACAGCTACTAAAGTTACTAATACTTCAATGTATTAAGACAACTGCTCTAGGATTTCATCTGGGAAATCAACGTTGGTATGTACGTCTTGCACATCATCCAAGTCTTCTAGCATATCAATCATCTTCATTACTTTTTCAGCATCTTCAAGATTATCGATTAATGCTGTGGTTGAGGGTGACATGGTCACTTCAGCATTACTAGATTCAAATCCAGCTTCGGTTAACGCATCTTTCACTGCCCCAAAGTTTTCGGGCTCAGTGACGACCAATAAGCTCTCACCATCATTCTCAATATCTAGCGCGCCAGCATCTAAAGCCACCATCATAATGTCATCTTCTAATGACACATCATCGAAGGTAATCTCACCACGCTTAGTGAAAAGATAAGCCACTGAACCTGAAGTACCTAAATTACCATCATATTTGGTAAACGCATGACGCACTTCGCTCACAGTACGGTTAACGTTATCGGTTATGGTTTCAACCAATACGGCCACACCGCCAATGCCGTAACCTTCATAGGTCAGCTCATCCATTTCGCCGCCTTCGGTGTTGCCGGCACCGCGCTCAATAGCACGTTGGATAGTGTCTTTGGTCATGTTCGCTGATAGTGCTTTTTCTACTGCTGCACGTAAGCGAGGGTTGGCATCTGGATCGGGATCACCTTGCTTGGTTGCTGAGACAAGCTCACGAATAATCTTAGTGAAGACTTTGCCACGCTTGGCATCTTCTTTGGCCTTCTTGTGCTTAATATTTGCCCATTTAGAATGACCTGCCATAATATGTTTATCCTTATCAATTACGTTAAACAAATTAATTGTCAAATATGACGTTAATTTTATAAAGGCCTAAGGACGGTATGGTTGTAGAAATAGGCCAACCACAGCACCTTAAAGCCGCTTAGCTACTGAGTTATAAAGTTTGGGATTATAGGCTGATTAGTTCTCTTTCCTAAAGCTCGCTAATTATAGCAGAAATATCTATTTTGATTTTAGCCCTAGTTTAGGTGCCATAAAGCAATAAACATCAAGCTATAAAGTAGTACAGGAAGTAGTCAAGTGAGTCACTGTTGGCACGCTATTATCCAGATTGCTTTGTATGTTAAATTAAAATTGGCTGAAACAAAGTTGATGGAATAGGTAACATTGTTAATTGAATCACGTATAATGAGTCTCCATTATAGACTAACCGCCCGTATTTATGAAAAAACTATCCTCAAATACGCTAAATAACCTACGTGATCGTATCCATATTATTGTGGAAGGAACGGATACGCCTTTAGGTAAGTTATTTGACATCGCCTTACTGATTGCGATTGCTACTAGTGTGGCAGTGGTAATGCTTGATAGTGTGCTGTATCTACGTTTGCAATTTGGTACAGTCTTCTTTTATGCAGAATGGTTCTTCACTATTTTGTTTACTATTGAGTATTTACTACGACTGTTTTCAGCACCCAACCGAGTACGCTATGCTTTTAGCTTCTTTGGTATAGTGGATTTACTGTCAGTCTTGCCAAGTTATCTAAGCTTGATATTTGGCGGTGTTCAATACCTGATCGTGGTTCGTATTCTACGTATCTTGCGGGTATTTAGGGTTCTTAAGCTCAAGTCTTATATGCAGCAAGCGGGATTCTTGGCTGCAGCACTTAGAACCAGTCAACAAAAAATCACGGTTTTTTTCTTGTCATTGGTACTGCTGGTTATGATTTTTGGCTCGGTCATTTATGTGGTCGAGGGACCTGAGAATGGTTTCACCAGTATCCCAGTATCCATTTATTGGGCGACGGTTACACTGACCACGGTAGGCTATGGGGATATGTCGCCCAAGACGCCTTTAGGTCAGTTTATAGCGACCATGGTGATGATGACTGGTTACTCCATTATTGCAGTACCAACCGGTATCTTTACCTCAGAGCTTGCCAAAAGTATGCGACCTCAACTACACCCAGTCACTTGTCCTAACTGTGGTAAGTTTGGTCATGCTGCTGGTGCTCAGTTCTGTGATAGATGTGGTCACGAGCTACATATTTAATTTTCGGTTATAATTTACAGACACTGCTGTCTTAATCTCTTTGTGGGTGAAAATAAATAACAATGCCTAATCTACTAAGAAAGTCTTTTAATGTTGTCAATCGAGTTCGTCACACTGCCAGTGTTGCCGGGTTATCCGCGTTAAGGGTTGCCAAAGGGGAGCGTCCTGATGCGGTGATGTTACGTGAGACTTTTGAGCAGTTGGGTACTACTTATATCAAAATTGGGCAGTTTATTGCCAGTACACCCTCGTTGTTTCCCCGTGATTATGTGGTTGCCTTTCAAGGGTGCCTCGATCAAACCACGCCTTTGCCTTATAGCTATATTGAGCAAGTGCTAAAAGAAGAGCTGCTTACTGAGGGTCAAAGTTTAGAAGATTTATTTAGTAAAATTGACAAAGAGCCTTTGGCTTCGGCCAGTATTGCTCAGGTCCATGCAGCCACCTTGCCTGATGGCCGTGAAGTAGTGCTAAAAGTACAAAAGCCTGATGTTGAGGTCATTATGCAGACCGACCTTGGGGTGCTGCACGGCATTACCAAGCTTATAGAAAAGTTAATGCCGCAAATGCGCTTTGCCAGTATCTCACCTATTATCGATGAGATTCGTACTCGTATGATGGCGGAGACGGATTTTATTGCTGAAGCGTCCAATATTCAAGACTTTCAGCAATTTCTGCAAATGACGGGCAATACCAAAGTTGTGGCGCCAGAAGTGGTGGAGGAGCTGACTACCAAGCGGGTGCTGACCATGAGCCGTCTGCATGGTATCTCTATGATAGATGAAGTGGCGATGCGCCAATATTGTGACGATCCAGCCCAAGTTATGGCGGATACATTAAATACTTGGTTTGCAAGCCTTATGTTCTGTAATAGCTTCCATGCAGACTTGCACGCTGGCAACCTGATGCTGTTAAAAGATGGGCGTATTGGCTTTATTGACTTCGGTATCGTTGGTAAGCTTGCGCCAGAGAGCTGGCAGGCGTGTCTAGGAATGATGCAGGCATTACAAGAAAATGACTATGTCACTATGGCAGGCTGTATGATTGATATGGGTATGACTCATGAGCGTGATAAGGTTGATCAGGCGCAATTGGCTGGCGACTTGGCTAAGATGATTACCCGTATTATGGCTGAGGATAAAACCTATACCAGTGGTAAGCCATTTAACAGCAAAGAGCAGGCAGATGAGCTAAATCAAATGATGTTAGAGATTGTCGAGGTCGGCAAGCGTCATGGTATTCATTTCCCTCGTGACTTTGCTTTATTGACTAAGCAGATGCTATATTTTGACCGCTTTATGCGTACTTTAGCTCCTGATATGGATATGTTCAGTGATGCTAGGGTGAGTCTATTAGGCAGCGACTTTAAGCAATAAAAGCTAAGCAGCAGCAACTAATCATTAGAAGCTAAACATTAGAAGCTGAGCAATAATAGACCAAGACACATTTGGGATTTGAGTAAACACTTAACAATAAGTGGTGGTTATGATAACTAAGTTACCTCTATGGATTTTAATAGGTGGAGCGGTTTTAGCCTTTAGTGCTGGCTGTGTGAATATTATCGCTTTAAGTGGGTTTACTAATCTTTCTGTGTCCCATGTGACCGGTAATGTTAGCTTCTTTTCTTCTGCCATTGCTCGATTTGATTGGTCAGCTATGTTCTTTATTGGGGCATCGCTACTGTCTTTTTTGGCAGGTTCTATATTAAGCGGTTATCTGATAGGGCAGCGCTCATTAAAATTAGGGCGTAGCTATGGATTGGCGTTATTTATTGAAGCCAGTTTATTATTCTGCAGTTTTTTATTGTTTTTTCAGCACGTATATTGGGGTCAGCTTTTGGCAGCTATGGCCTGTGGTCTGCAAAACTCTATGGTAGCGACTTATAGTGGCGCGGTGATTCGGACCACACACTTAACGGGTCTTACCTCAGATATGGGGGCAGCCATCGGTAACTGGCTGGCTGGCCGCCCTATTAATAAAATGATGCTTGGGTTTCAAGCCATCATTTGGTACAGCTTCTGTGGCGGCGGTGTGGTTGGGGCTTTTGGTTACTTCGCCTTGGGTTATACCGCGATGTTAATCCCAATAGGCATTGTGTTTATGGCGGCAGTATTTTATCAAATCACCTCAAATAGACTGCCTGAGAAGCGTGAGGGATAAGCTTCTTTTTTTAAGTGCGTAGCGAGGTCTATGAGGTATATATTGACCGAGTTACTCTAGGGTTACTAACTGATAATACCGCGGTTAAATACTTCTCGAAGCTCAAAGCTGGTATGGACCTGACTAACCCCTTCAATGCGGTTTAAGCGGTGTAATAAGAACTCTTCATAGTGGGCCATGTCCCGAACCACTACTTTTAATAAGTAGTCCTCGCTACGACCAGTGCCGATGCTACAGCTCACCACTTCATCAAAACTTTGAACCTTATTTTCAAACTGGGCAAATCGCTCTGCGGTGTGTCGATCCATGCTCACGGCAATATATATTGCCAGACTATAGCCAAGCTTTTGTGGGTTTACTTCGGTGTGATAGCCGGTGATGATGCCGCTTTGTTCTAAGCGTTTGATACGTCTAGCACAAGGGGTGGCCGATAAATGAACCGCTTCAGCAATATCAGTGATACTCATGCGTGCGTCTTGTTGCAGCAGAGCTAGAATTTGACGGTCTATATTATCAATCTCGAAGGGATCTGGATGGTTTGAATCAGTGGAGCGGCTTATCATAGTCATTAATAGGACTTCCTACTTGCATATTAGTTGTTTTAGCTATTTATTATCTATTTTATAAAGTTTAGCACTAATTTGAATCAAAATTCAGGCTTATTTTGCAGTATTATTTTTAATATACTTTGTTATGATATTCAGTATAGATTAATAT
>JAHHUJ010000156.1 GCA_020024075.1 Psychrobacter sp. | reverse complement strand
TACCACACTTTATCACCAATGCCATTTAAATCCTGAGCCAGTCGGTAGGCCTCATGGTCATTCATACCAGTGAGGTAATCTAAGATATTTAGCGCATTTTCATAGACGTCCATACCCAACTCGCGATTCAAAGTATGCAGGTGTTGATATAATAATTGAATCAGGTGCTTTTGTTCAAAGTGAGGCGGCTGCTTGGTAATGGGCAGTAACGCTAACGGCATAAAAGCTTCCAATAAAGTCTGCAAGCAGCGATTGGCCATCAGCTCCATACGTATCTTACTCGGATGCGCAAAGATTTGGCTCGACGCTAAGTTTTTGGCTCTATTAATTCCCTCGCTCACGCTGGGCTCACAGTGATCAAATAAGCTGCCATACATTTCACCTGCCAACATGGTATCAGCATGAGTAACGAAGGCTTCTGTGACTTTATCTACCAAGCGCATCATGGCTCGGCCTCGTAACGCGGCTAGCTTTTGGACAATGGGAGCATTGTTAGTCACTTCTGGAGGCACCCCTCGTGAGCCAATTAGTCCCATCATTAAAGGCTCTACTTCTTCATAGCTAATCATATTGAGGTGAATGCCATCCTCTAAGTCGATGAGGGCATAACAGATATCATCGGCCGCCTCTAACAGATAAGCTAGAGGATGACGGGCATAACCGTCGTGATCGAGGGCATAAGGTAGGTGTAGTTGGTCTGCTAATTTATCGAGTAAATTGGCATCATTATTAAAGCAGCCGTATTTTTTGATATCAAGGGCCCGAATCGGAGTAGAGGAGCTAGACTCAGCGTTTCCATCTGTCTTAATAATATTACTGTGAGCAGCCAACCACGGGTATTTCATAAAAGCACCTAAGGTGGCACAGGTTAAGCGCATTCCGCCGCGGTCAGGGTGATGCTCATTGCGGGTTAGCAGCCTAAAGCCTTGTGCATTACCTTCATAACCTTGTAAGTCTAAGCGCTGGGCAGGAGTCATGTGGCCTAAAAATGCCTGCTGACTAGGCTGATTGAACCAGTCTCTAATTGCATATTCACCAGCATGACCAAAAGGAGGGTTGCCAATATCATGCGCTAGACAAGCGGCTTGTACTATTACTCCAACATCACCCACACTGATACCACGAGGCAGACCCTCAGGTAGCTTATACTGCAGCTTTTCTGCGGCCATCATTCCCAGTGAGCGGCCAATACAGGACACCTCTAAAGAGTGGGTAAGCCGAGTATGTATACCCATCTGATTGGTAAGCGGGTGGACTTGGGTCTTTTGGTTGAGCTGCCGAAATGATTGGGAAAAAACCAATCGGTCATAGTCTTTGTGAAAAGGGGTGCGTGACTTCTCTTTTGAGATGTCTTTTTTTATACTGCCCAGACGGCGGTCAGTAAATAGGTAGGACCAGCGTTTGTGCGCAGACAGGCTTTTTAGGCTAGAGCTATTTAAATGAGCGTTTAAATTAAGGCTAGGCTGAGTCATAAATCACCAAATCAACAAAGTAGGGATAAGTTATGATTAGCATAACAGAAAAAGCCGATAAGTTAACTTATCGGCTTGTTAGGTTTATTGCTAAGATAAGCTCAGGCGGTTTGGGCCTGCTAATGCTTAGGTTTATACGTTAAATCTAAAGTGCATTACATCGCCATCTTGAACAATATAAGTTTTGCCTTCTAGGCGAGACTTACCCGCGGCAGCAGCGCCTTTTTCACCGCCATATTCGATGAAGTCTTCATAGGCGATAACCTCAGCACGAATGAAGCCACGCTCGAAGTCTGTGTGAATTACACCGGCTGCTTCAGGAGCAGTAGCACCTACTTTTACGGTCCATGCACGCACTTCTTTTACCCCTGCGGTGAAGTAAGTTTGCATGTCCAACAGCTTATAGCCCAAGCGAATTACTTGGTCTAGACCGGCCTCTTTCATGCCCATGCCTTCTAAGAAGTCAGCTTTATCCGCTTCATCTAACTGAGAGATTTCTGCCTCAATTTGGTTGCACAGCGGCAGTACGATAGCGTCTTCTTTGGCCGCATACTCACGCACAGCATCTAGGTAAGGGTTATTTTCAAAGCCATCTTCACTGACGTTAGCAATATACATGGTCGGCTTTAGGGTAATTAGACCATAGCTTTTAATTAGTTTTTTCTCATCATTGTCTAAGTTAGCCCCGCGTGCTGCTTTACCTTCTGCTAATAGCGGTTCAATTTTTTTGAACACCTCCAAGGTAGCTTGAGCGTCTTTGTCATTACCTTTAGCTTTTTTGGTTAAGTTGGTAATGGCGCGTTCAACTGCTTCTAGATCTGCTAAAGCCAACTCAGTATTGATGGTTTCGATATCATCAATAGGGCTAACACGACCATCTACGTGAATCACGTTGTCGTCATCAAAGCAGCGAACCACGTGAGCGATGGCGTCAGTCTCACGAATGTTTGCTAAGAATTGGTTACCCATACCTTCACCTTGTGAAGCACCGGCTACCAGACCTGCAATGTCCACGAACTCCATCGTAGTCGGTAATACACGCTCAGGTTTTACGATTTCAGCTAGCTTATTTAAGCGAGGATCAGGCACAGGTACGATACCTACGTTAGGATCCTTGGTACAAAAAGGGAAGTTTTCGGCTGCAATACCGGCTTTGGTTAAAGCGTTGAATAAAGTTGATTTTCCAACGTTTGGTAAGCCCACGATGCCACAGTTAAAGCCCATGTTCTGTCTCTCTTAATCTGATTTGAAAATAAAATAAATGGAATACTTAATACGGATACTAAGGGTGATATAAATACTAAAAAACGCTATTGAATAAGATGATTACGGTTAACACTGACTACATAAATTCAGTCTCAGTGTCAATCTGAGTGTCAAACAATTGCTTAATAGAAGGCCGCTAAATAAATTAGCAGGTATTGTAGCAAAAATTGTCTGACACAGGGTAAGCTATTGCTTATTACTGCTATGATCCTCAATTAGGCCCACCATCACGCCCATGTTTTTATTGTCCTGATGGGCAATGTCAGGAGCGTATAGTGCCGACGCTATACCGCCATCTAAAAATAGGGCATTGGCACAATTCAAATCCTCTTTAAATAAGCTGGCAAATTGATAAAAATTCACCGGCTCATTGCTAGTGACAAACTTTATGTTGCCATCTTCACAGACCCCCGCACCGTTACGAATTTTTTTGGAGGTGCTGGCAGGATTGAACTTGTGATGTAGCTTACCCTCGATGACTAACATTGGCCCTGACTGAGTGGCATACCAAGGCTTGGCTGCACCGCTTTGTAACATCTCATTGAACTTATGACTCTCGGTGATGTTGACTCGGTTATTTTTGTCCCACCACAGCACCCCATTGGGCATCATATGAAAGTTACCCGCCCCCTCGTTTAGATTCAGCGATAGAATCTGCCGGCCTTGAATCACGGTAAAGCCGATGGGGGCAAATTCAGTGTTGTACATACCGGCGTTCGCGGCGAACTTTAACTCGCTACTTTTTGGCAAGTCGGCGAGCAGGTTATTGAATTTATATAAGGGCTGGAGTGATTGGTCTTGATCCGCTATGCGAGCACTGCTGTCTTCTTGTGCCGCTTGCCATTGACCTGATTTCCAAAATAAGTGCAAAGACAAAGGAGAGTTGGCTTCAAGTAGCTCATTTTGTGAAACCTGACACACAGCATGGGCAAAAGGGGCGGCCTTGGATTGACAGAACTGGTGCTGTTCAGGGGTCGCCTCTTTTACAGACTCGATTAAAGCATCAAGCTCTCCATTTTTACAGCCTGACAGTAATACAGAGGCCCCTACGCTGATGACAAGGATAGACCAGTAGTTCTTTTGCGTAAACCAAGAGAGGGAGTTCATCATATCGGGGCCTTAACCATATTATCTGTCTGTGTTATATGTCTGTGGGGAATTCTAAATGAACAGACTTAGGCTCAGTCACCTTTTTGGCGTCACGAGAGTCTTCGTTATAGGCCACATAAGCTTCGTTATCGGCTTTGAAGCTATCAGGATCTGCCATAACCCACATTTGGTTATAGATGTCTGAACGGGCATCCATCGTCAACAAGGCGCCTTCATCTATAAAGTAAAAGCATCTTGATAGCAGCTTGATTGAGCCATCACTCATACGTCTTGCCACGTGATAAGGGTGCAAGTCATAAGGATGGGATAGACCGACCGCGCCTACGAAGTTTGCCAAAGATTTTAGCGTATTTTTATGGAAGCTTGCCACACGCTCTGATTTACTTGGGACGTCCAGCGCTTTCTCACGATAAGGGTCTTGCGTTGCCACACCGGTAGGACAAGTGTTGGTATGACAAGAGCGAGATTGAATACAGCCGACCGCAAACATGAAGCCGCGCGCTGAGTTACACCAGTCAGCGCCAAGGGCCAGCATTTTTGCGATATCAAAAGCTGAGACAATTTTACCGCTGACACCGATTTTTATTTTATCACGAATACCGGCACCAACCAGTGTATTATGCACAAATAAGAAGCCATCAATTAAAGGCATACCAACACTGTCCATAAATTCAACAGGGGCTGCGCCAGTACCACCTTCAGCGCCATCAACGACGATAAAGTCAGGATAGTTGTCTTCTTCAATCATGGCCTTAACGATGGCCATAAATTGCCAAGGCTGACCAATACATAATTTAAAACCAACGGGCTTATTCCCAGACAGCTCACGCAACTTCTGCCAAAAGTGTACTAGCTCGCGAGGAGTTTGAAAAGCGGAGTGGGTTGAAGGTGAAATACAATCTTCTGCCATAGGGATTCTACGTGTATCCGCAATTTCTTGAGTGATCTTCTCTGCAGGTAGTACCCCGCCTTTACCCGGCTTCGCCCCTTGAGACAGCTTGATTTCAATCATTTTTACTTGTTCATCAACTGCATTTTGCTCAAATAATTGCGGGTCAAAGTTACCATGCTCATCACGACAACCAAAATAACCGGTGCCTATTTCCCAGATTAAGTCACCGCCATATTTACGATGGTATGGACTAATTGCTCCTTCACCAGTGTCATGAGCGAAGCCGCCCATTTTAGCCCCTTGGTTAAGGGCCATAATTGCTCGACCTGATAAGCTACCAAAGCTCATGGCTGAGATGTTAAACACAGACATAGAGTAGGGCTGCTCACAGCGCTCATTACCCACAATAATGCGAAAATCATCCACATCTAGCGGATGACTGGTTTGTGATTGCAAAAACCACTCTTTATCTTGGGCATATAAGTCATCAAGGGTGCCAAAAGCATTGGTATCACTGACATTTTTTGCGCGCTGATAGACCAAAGCTCGCTGTTGGCGCGAAAAAGGCACCTCTTCTTTATCATTTTCGATAAAGTACTGG
>JAHHUJ010000155.1 GCA_020024075.1 Psychrobacter sp. | reverse complement strand
AATCAGCACTAGTCAGCAAAATTCGCTAACTTTAATAAATATGATGAGTGACCTCTTCGTATAACAAAATTCAAATAGGTTTAGTATGAGTCAAAATTCAATTTCAAACTCTCTACTTAATATTGTACTGGTATTTGCAGAGTCTGCCATTACCCTTGTTTTAAGATTCGATGCAAACCTACGTAAAGCAGTCTATCCATTGGCTCAAAAAAATACTGTGGTCTGTGTCCGCAGTTACCTACCCCACACTCAGTTTTATGCGACGTTCACCAATAAAGGCATCTTATTAGATAGCGAGCTGCCTCCCTCTACTACTGAGCCTGATGTGGTCATCAATGCTTATAGTCATCAGCTAATTAACTCTCTGATTAGTAATGATGTGACACAGATCAATAAGATTACCATGCGTGGTGGTACACAGACAGTCAGTGAAGTCCGTAATTTTTTATCACAACTAGGTATCGCTAGCCTGTTCCAAGGGATTATCAAGACGGTTAAAGGAAAAAGCAAAGAAAAAGCTGAAGAGGCACAAAGTCAAAACAAACCAGACTATAAAGCCCGTATTGAAGAGCAGCAACAACAACTGAATACTTTGAGTATGCGTAACCGAGAACTTGAGATTAGCTTAAAAGAAGCTCAAAGTAAGCAAAAAACCACGATGATTGCCCTTATCGTGGCTTCATTGATTGCTATCGTCTCTGTGATTGGCTGGGTAAGCTAACACAAATTACATTTTCGACCTCAAAATCATTGCACTTTAATTATTGCACTTCAATTATTACTCTTTGAAACACTGCACCTCACAACACTGTATCTCACAACATAGTTATACAACTGAGCAGACTATTAACCTATTAAACCGCCAAAGCATTAAAGCCCACATAGTGAATAATTTTTAATAGCCTTAATGGACACAGCCGTCTATTAAGGCTTTTTTATCCGTCAACTCTTTAATCGTCAACTCTTTAATATTGTCATTAAATTAAAATAATGAGCACATTGGCATTGAAAACCTAAAGCTATGGTCTCAAATCAGCTACTACTACCCTTTGAGAAAGCTGAAACTATCGATAATTTGGACCGATAGTTTGCTATAATATCAGCGCCTAAAATCCACAACTATTGTACTGATTAATGGTTAAGTTCCTGTTAATTACTAACCAGTTAACTTGATGATTACTTATAAATTAACTTGGCTTATTTGGGGTATTTTGACAAAAACTTCTCTATTACAATTAAGCCACTAATTAATCTTGACTGTATTACTCGGAATTAACTATAATAGAACCTAATTAAGTATGATATGAACTCGTGGAGACATTAAATGCGCTTAACAACTAGAGGTAGATACGCGGTCACCGCGTTGCTTGACCTGGCTATCCAAGATGGTGATTCAAAGAATGCAGTCTCCCTATCTGATATTGCCAAGCGCCAATCCATTTCTATTTCTTATTTAGAACAATTATTTTCTAAATTACGTAAAGCAGGATTGGTAACCAGTACCCGTGGTGCCTCAGGTGGTTATCATTTAGCCAAGCCTTTGGCTGATATAGATGTAATGACCATCATCACTGCCGTCGATGAGTCAGTGAATGCCATGCAGTGTGGCGGTCAAGGCAACTGTCAAGGTGGCGCTATGTGCCTTACCCATGACTTATGGTGTGCTTTATCCATTCACATCGAACAATATTTAAAAAACATCTCTTTAGATCAGTTATTGCAAATGGAGAATGTAAAAGACGTCTCTCATCGTCAACAACTGCTTCATCAAGCAGCAACTGAAAAAACTGAAAAAAGTACAACTACAAATTCAAATATAATATTCCCTGCCAATGAGGTTAATCCAGCATGAGTAACTTAAACCGTCCCATCTATCTTGACTATGCAGCCACTACCCCTGTTGATCCAAATGTAGCGAAGAAGATGGCTGAATACATGACTTTTGAAGGGGTATTCGGTAACCCAGCCTCTCGTTCACATGGTTATGGATGGCAAGCTGAAGAAGCCGTAGAAAATGCTCGTCAACAAATTGCTGATCTAGTCAATGCCGATCCTCGTGAAATTGTATTCACCTCTGGCGCTACGGAGTCTGATAACTTAGCCATTAAAGGCGCAGCTCACTTCTATGAAGGTCGTGGTAAACACATTATCACCAGTAAAATTGAGCACAAAGCTGTTTTGGATACTTGCCGTCAACTTGAGCAAGAAGGTTTTGAAATTACTTATATCGACCCTCAGCCAAGCACAGGACTTATCTTACCAGAGCAAGTTAAAGAAGCCTTACGTGAAGACACCATTCTAGTGTCATTAATGATGGTAAATAACGAATTAGGCACTTTAACTGATGTAAAAGCTATCGGTGAAATTACCCGTGAAGCAGGCGTAATCTTCCACGTTGATGCGGCTCAAGCTGCTGGTAAAGTAAAAATTGACCTTGAAGAGTTAAAAGTTGACTTAATGAGCTTCTCAGCTCATAAGATTTATGGCCCTAAAGGTATTGGCGCTTTATATGTACGCCGTAAACCACGCGTTCGCATACGTGCTGAACAGCATGGTGGTGGTCATGAGCGCGGTATGCGTTCTGGTACTCTACCAACACATCAAATCGTTGGTATGGGTGAAGCATTCGCCATTGCTGCTGAACGTTTAGAACAAGACCACGCCCATGTTCAAAAGCTACATGACAAATTATGGCAAGGCGTTCAAGATATTGAAGAGATTTATCTAAATGGTGATGCTGAGCATAGTATCCCTAATATCATTAACATTAGTTTTAACTTCGTAGAAGGTGAATCACTAATGATGTCGTTAAAAGACATGGCTGTCTCTTCAGGCTCAGCTTGTACCTCAGCTACTCTTGAGCCTTCATACGTGCTACGTGCTATTGGTCGCCCAGACGAATTAGCACACAGCTCTATCCGCTTCAGCTTTGGTCGTTATACCACTGAAGAAGACATTGATGTAATCTTAACTCAAATCCATGAAGCGGTTGATAAATTAAGAGACTTATCTCCACTATGGGATATGTATAAAGATGGCGTGGACCTTGACTCTGTAGAGTGGGCGGAACACTAAACTAAAAACAGCGGCTTACTTAATTGACGCTAATTATTATTAACAAATTAGACAATAAACTTTTTATTGTCCCCATTTATCTAGGTTAAACCCCAGGAGAAACACCATGGCTTATAGTAATCAAGTAATTGACCATTATGAAAATCCACGCAACGTTGGTAATTTAGACAAAAATGCCAAGAACGTTGGTACCGGTATGGTTGGTGCTCCAGCTTGTGGTGACGTTATGCGTCTACAAATTCAAGTTGGCGATGACGGTATTATTGAAGATGCTCGCTTTAAAACTTATGGCTGCGGCTCAGCTATTGCTTCAAGCTCACTAGTAACTGAGTGGCTAAAAGGCAAAACACTAGACCAAGCCTCTGAGATCAAACACAAACACATTGCTGAAGAGCTAGCATTACCACCAGTGAAAGTTCACTGCTCGGTATTGGCAGAAGATGCCATTAAAGCTGCTATTAACGATTACCGCACCAAGACAGGTGAAGCAACTGATGCTTAATTGATCACTGTATTGGCTTAATTAATAACTTTATCGATAAGTGATAAGTATATTGTTGATGCCAATGGGCTTAGTAAGATCATCTTATTAGGCCCAAACGATATAAATTTAACTTTTTAACATTAGGATAGTCTTAATGATAGAACTGACCGAACGTGCTGCAAAACACGTTACAGATTATTTAAATAACCGAGGTCATGGTGAGGGCATTCGTGTTGGTATTCGTACTGCTGGATGTTCGGGACTGGCCTACGTGTTAGAATTCGTCGATGAACCAGATTCTGTGGACGAAAAATTTGAAAGCCACGGGGTAAATATCTTCGTTGACCCCAAGAGTATGGTTTATTTAGACGGCTTATTGATGGATTATGTGACCGAAGGTCTTAACGAAGGCTTCAAATTCACTAACCCTAATCAAAAAGGCGAATGTGGCTGTGGTGAGTCCTTTACTGTTTAACTATTTAGTTTTTTTAGCTTTTTAATCAGTTCAGTTCAGTACTGCTTATCCCCTACCTGATGCCTAATTAAATATTAAGCCACTTTAGTGATAGCTGTGCTTATGACTAAAATCATAATAACAATAGCTGACCATAATGATGTTTTTATTAGACGGAGCTGACCACATAGTGGGTCAGCTTTAAGTTTTAGCTTCCACCAAACCACCATCAACCAATAGCACTCAAAGCCTATGTCAGATAACGCACCTACTTTTGCCAATTTCTTCGCTCTATTCGAGCTACCTATTACTTTTGAGATAGACCCCCAAAAGCTTAGTAAACGGTTGCGTCAACTTCAAAGTCAGTATCACCCTGACAAATTAAGCGGCAATGAAAAGGCTTCATTACAGCAAAACTCTGCTGTCATTAATCACGCTTATGACATCTTGATCAATCCAGATAGTCGTGCCAATTATTTGTTAGAGCTATCAGGCCAAGAGCTCAATACCGACCATTCTATTGCCGATCTTGACTTCTTAGATGATGCTATGGATATGCGCATGGCTCTTGATGATGCTGAATCAACAAGCGACGTAGCGACAATTAGCAAACTTAAAACTGACGTTGATCAGCGCATCGATAATCAGTCACAACGCTTTGTTAAAGCGTATGCTGAGCAAGATTGGTCAGTGGCAAAAGACGCTACTCAGAAGCTTAAGTTTTTGGTTAAGCTAAAAAAAGATATGGATATCGCCATTGATAACAGCCAACAACAAGCTGATGACGATGATTTATATCTTTGATATCACAGATATCTTTATATATAGTTAAGCCTTTATTTTACTTTTATCTTTAATTCTCTGCCTTAGATTGAGTGTTTTATGTCTTTATTACAAATTGCTGAACCAAACCAAAGTGCAAATCCTCATGAGCATAAATATGCTTTAGGTATCGATTTGGGTACCACTCGCTCTATGGTAGCGGTTGTTCGCTCGGGGAAGGCCGCTCTACTCGAAACCCCATTAAGTGATGAAACAGCTAAAGCTCACAAAGACACCTTGCTACCCTCCGTAGTCTATTATGGCAATAAAGATGGAGTAACAGCGCCTGTTGTCGGCTCTGAAGCATTGGCTTACTTTGAAACCGATCCTGCCAATACCATCATCTCAGCTAAGCGCTTTATGGGCCGTAGCGTACAAGACATTAAGTTTTCACACCCTTACCAGCTAAAATCTAGTGAGGGTAATGTTGAAGCCATGCCCTCTTTTGTGACAGATCAAGGAGAGATCTCTCCAGTCGCCGTCTCTGCACAAATCTTAAAGACGCTAGAACAA
>JAHHUJ010000154.1 GCA_020024075.1 Psychrobacter sp. | reverse complement strand
ACCTACTATTTTACATGCAGCCGAAATAGGCGTGCAGGATATGTCTACCTTTGCCTTTATTAATGGGGTGTATTGGATTGAGATGTTTATGTCCTTGGTTGTGCCATCTTCCTCTGGTTTGGCGGTGTTAACAATGCCTATCATGGCGCCTTTGGCAGATTTTGCCGGTGTAGATCGTTCTTTAGTAGTTACAGCGTTTCAGTCAGCTTGTGGGTTGCCTAATTTGATTACTCCGACCTCTGGCGTGGTGATGGGAGGGCTGGTTCTGGGACGAGTATCTTACGGTATATGGTTTAAATTTATGTGGCCTTTATTATTGATGTTAATCACTCTAGTTACTATTGTGCTTAACGTGGGCATTTTTTTATCCTAGAGTATTAATGGGAGGAGATAAATGGGTTAAAAGTAGTCAGTGGCTTCACTGTACTACTTTATCTGTCACAATAATAAGTTTTGTTTGGTAATAAGTAATGACTGTCTAAATACTAATGCATTCCAATAATATTGGTATGCTATATTAATTAATCACTATTAATTATGAGTTTAATTATTTAATGTAGAGTTGTCCCTAAGCAATCACTTATAAAAGCGGAGAACTATTATCAATAATCCAAAGCATAAAGACGTAACTCATAACCAAGTAGTTGATAGCCAGTTTGGTTCTCAGGCACACCGATATTTAACCAGTAGCGTGCATGCCACAGGTCAGGAGTTTAAGGAAGTACAAAGGCAGGTGCGTCAATTTGATAACCCTAATGTACTTGACTTAGGCTGCGGAGCAGGACATATCAGCTTTTGTGTTGCCCCTTTTTCAAAGTCGGTGACAGCCTATGATTTGTCGGAGGATATGCTGAAAGTCGTCTCTGAATCAGCAATAAAAAAAGGACTTAACAATATCAGGACAGTTAAAGGTATCGTAGAATCATTACCTTTTGCGGACAATAGCTTTGATCTGGTGGTTAGTCGTTTTTCAGCGCATCATTGGCAAGATGTTCCCCTTGCATTAACAGAAATGCGCCGAGTATGTCGACCTGAGGGTTGCATTATGATGATAGATATCATGGCGCCAGCTAGTCCACTGCATGATACTTTTTTACAAACTATAGAGATGTTACGTGATAATAGTCATGTCAGGGACTATTCGGCATCACAGTGGCAGCTTATGTTTGCTCAGGCAGGGTTGGCGGTAACTACCCTACAAACCCACAAATTACTATTGGATTTTGATAGTTGGATTACTCGTATGCGCACCCCTGAACACTATGTAACTGCTATCCAATCACTACAAAAACAGGTGGGCAATGAGATTAAACAGTATTACAAATTACAGCAAGATGGCTCATTTACCACGGATGTGATTACCCTAGTGGCAAATAATCTGCTCAAATCATAACAACCATTCAATCGGTAATAACGAGCAGACCCACACTGCAAAGCGAGAAAAGAATGTACTGTGTGGCTCATCGTCAAATTCGATCTTTTTTCCGTCCTCAATAGTTTCCCAGTGCAGATTGTCTTTAGGCGTCTTGCTGACTTGGTAACTGTACTCCATTTGTTTCTGCTTCATATTGTCTGCCAGATAACGGGCCATCTCTTCACTATCAAAAACAAACCCCATTTCGGTATTTAAGGCGGCTGATCGAGGGTCCATATTAAAAGAACCGACAAACAGCGTTTTATTATCAATAATAAAGGTCTTGGCATGTAAGCTGGCACCGCTACTTTTGATGATACCGCCGTGGTTTTTGGTGACGACTGTCGCTTGAGGTTTTAGCTCGTATAAGGAGATGCCAGCTAGCAGTAAGGGTTTGCGATATTTGGCATAACCGGCGTGGACTGGAATGACATCGGTAGCCGCCAGAGAGTTGGTCAGCACAGCGACCTTTTTACCCTCGTTGGCCAAACTTTTAAATAGATTGGCCCCTTGTTTGGTTGGCACAAAGTAGGGAGAGATAATCAGTAATTCTTCTTTGGTGTCCTGCATTAATGGAGCAAGATGTGCTAGTACCGAGTCCGCTTCTTTTGATTTTTGTAGCACCTTGGCAGGATCATCACTAATGAGCTTTACCTCAGTCCAAGTGAGTGGCAGTGAGCCTTCACGTAGTTGTTTTACAAAGGTTGATTGTCCTAACTTTTTTAAGAAAAGCTGCGTTTCTTTATCTGCTGCTGGGGTGGTATCAAAAGGGTCGGAAGGGGTACGTTTTATAATACTTTGTAATGGATAGGAGGACTCACTGGCCCAGTAACGGTCAAAGTCTTGTTCCACATCTTTGGCAGCGGGGCCCACAGCAGCCATGTCTAGATCAGCGAACAGTACCCCACTACCAAAGCCAAAGTATTCATCGCCTACGTTACGACCCCCAGTTATGGTAACCAGACCATCGGCAGTAAATGACTTATTATGCATACGACGATTTAGCCGAAAAAAGTCACTCAAGTAGCCCAAAGGACGAATAGTACGCTGCATGAAGGGATTAAATAAACGTATTTCAATATTGGGGTGAGCATTGACGCTGGCGAGTAAGTCATCCATGCCGTTGGTATTATTATCATCAAGCAATAGACGGACACGTACGCCCCGCTCAGCAGCTTGATACAAGCTTTGTAGCAATAGATGGCCTGTGGTGTCATCATGCCAAATATAATATTGTACGTCTAAGGTCTTTTGGGCCGAGGTCGCTAAGGACAATCGAGCCAAAAATGCCTCATGACTGTCATCAAGTAAGTAGATACCACTTAGTCCAGGATGCTGTTGTATTGAAGGCAGTAGCTGCTGGGCCAAAGTTGTTTTGGGGTCAATGGGCAAATAACTGGATTCGGTGCGGCCAGTATTGTCGGGCAAGCTTGTATAAGTAAGTATTGCCACAAGACTCAAAAGAGCAATTAAGCTGACAATAAAAAGCAAAATTATTTTTAAGGTCTTTATTAACATAGGGGGTGCTCTTTTGGGATAACAGAGTATTGTGACGAAAGGGTTTATACCTTAATCATAATAGCAGGAGAATGGGGATAAAAAAGCCCGCTAAGACCAGCAGGCTTAAGTTGACGAGCTCTATACAATATCATGTTTATTAATCTAACCAATCTAGGTTAAGTTTCCAACTAATCTTTTTGCTGTTTATAAGTCACAAACTTATAACTCAAGCCACTATTGTCATCAATAAATGACTCTGATTCTTCGGTTAGCTCAAAGTTATCTGGTATTTCTGGATAAAAAGCATCACCATCTTCAATGACGGTATCCACTACGGTCAATTCGATACGGTCAGTAAAAATCATCGCATTTTTAAATACTTTTTCACCACCGATAACCCAAATAGTTTCAAACTTTAAGCCATGAGCAACATTGGCAGCATGAGTCAATGCATCATCCAAATTATGGAGCACATGCACATCTTCTAGGTTTTCTAGCCCTTTTTGCTGGGCATAATCTAATTGGGTGGTAATGATAAAGTTCACGCGTTTTGGCAGTGGCTTGGACCCCATAGACTCAAAGGTTTTACGGCCCATAATGACGATACCTTTTAAGCCACTATCGACATAAGTATCGGTTCGGCAGTTGTCATGGCTTTAAAGTGCTTTAAATCATTGGGGATATGCCAAGGTAAGTTGTTATCTTTACCGATACAACGGTTGCTGCTAATGGCAGCGATTTGGGCAACTTGAGTATGGGCATAGCTCATAAAAAGGTCCTTTATCAATAATAAAATATTGTTTTTATAGATCGCTTAGAGAAGTTGAACTCTTGGTTTATACCGCTACTGGTGCTTTGATAGCTGGGTGCGATTTATAGTTGTCTATTCGGATGTCATCAAAGGTAAAATCAAAAATATCTTTGATTTCAGGATTTAACCACAAGTTTGGTAGCTCATAAGCTTCCCGAGACAGTTGCTCGTTTACCTGCTCAATATGGTTTTGATATAAGTGACAATCACCGCCAGTCCAAATAAATTCGCCCACGTCTAAATCACAAACTTGGGCAATCATGTGGGTTAATAGAGAGTAGCTGGCAATATTAAACGGCACGCCTAGGAACAAATCAGCCGAACGCTGATATAGCTGGCAAGACAGCTTGCCGTCTGCCACAAAGAACTGAAATAGGGTATGACAAGGGGGCAGGGCAACTTGTGTGGCTTCCGCAGGATTCCAGCCCGAAACAATCAAACGACGAGAGTTTGGGTTGGTTTTGATCTGCTCAATCACCTCGCTAATTTGATCGATACCATCTTGATTATAACTCCCATCTTTATTTTTGCTAGCCCCATAGTTACGCCACTGATGACCATAAATTGGGCCAAGCTCTCCTTCAGGCCGACCAAAGCGAGCGGTGTGCTCAGCGGTTGACCACTCATTCCAAATACGCACATTATGGTCTTGCAAGTACTTGACATGGGTATCGCCTTTTAAAAACCAAAATAGCTCATAAGTAATTGATTTCATATGAACTTTTTTGGTGGTAAATAGCGGAAAGCCATCTTGTAAATCGAAACGTAGCTGAGCGCCAAAATGACTAAGAGTGCCAGTACCAGTACGATCCCCTTTAGGAGTACCGTGGTCACGCACGTAGCGGATTAAATCAAGATAGGCGGCTTCGTTTTTGCTAGTTATCATAGTCATATGTCAAATCATCAAAAGGTAAATTAAGAATGAGTGGCGTATTTTCCCCAGTCATATTGCTGACGGCGATAGGCTAGAACCATTAATACTACCCCAATAATAATCATGGGCAGGGTATATAGTTGGCCTTTACTCATCCAACCAAAAATCAGTGAGTAGCCTGCATCGGGCTGACGGAAAAACTCGATGGTAAAGCGGCTCAATCCATAACACAGCATAAATAGTGCCGTAACCGCCATGCGTGGTCGGGGTTTGGAAGAAAACCACCATACTAATATGAAGGTTAATAAACCTTCTGCAAAGGCCTCATACAGTTGTGAGGGGTGACGGGGAAGCAGATAGTTACCGTTCACGTCTGTCATCAACGACTGTAGCGCAGGGTTGGTAGCAATCAGTGCGGCATCGAAATTTACCGCTTGAGGGAAATAGGTTAGCCAGTTGTAGCCACCATCTGAGACACGGCCCCAAAGCTCACCATTGATATAGTTGCCAATTCGACCAAAGAGTAGGCCCGTAGGCACACAAGGGACGATAAAGTCTAAAACATTGAAGATTGGTTTTTTGTATTTTTTGGCAAAATAAACCATGGCTAGGGCAACGCCTATAAAGCCGCCGTGGAATGACATGCCTCCCTCCCATACCCTGAACAGATACATCGGGTTCTGCAGCAGTTCGCTAAATTGATATAAAAGTACATAACCAATGCGGCCGCCTAAAATGACACCTAAGGCCCCAAAAAATACTAAGTCG
>JAHHUJ010000153.1 GCA_020024075.1 Psychrobacter sp. | reverse complement strand
GTCATAGTCAGCGATAAAGCGTCGGATAATCTGGTTGCCTCGGGTAACTAATTGACCTACGAAGTCAGCGGTTTGATCGCCATAAGACTTTTTAATTTTTTGGAGGCTTGCGTTCAGACCATTTACAATTTGCCCGCCATTACGTCCAGAGGCTCCCCAGCCAATCTGAGCACCTTCTAGTAGCACAACATCATGCTGAGTTTCGGTCAAATGTAAAGCTGTTGATAGACCACTATAACCGCCACCTACGACACAAACCTCACAGGTGATGTCTTCTTCTAGCGTAGGGCGATCAGGCTTCAGATTTCGACTAGAGGCATAGTAACTATCCGGGTATTGCCCTTTATCTGAGTAGTGTGGAATATTACGCCTGTTGTTGGTCATAACTACACATCCTGTAAATAAGTGAGGTATTCAAGATTAGTGACTTGCATCGCAAAGCGTTTGGCTTCTTGCTTTTTGACATCTATTAGAAGATCAATCATCTGCATGGGGAATAAAGACTCAATCATGTCGCTATTTTCGAACTCACGTATGGCAGAAAACCAATCCGTAGGCAGGGTGCGAATATTTTCGACAGCATAGGTTATATGGTTAATTGGCTCAGGAGCTTCTAACTTATTTTTAATGCCATGCAGCATACCTGCTAATACTGCACTACATACTAGATATGGGTTGGCATCTGCACCAGAAACACGATGTTCAATTCGACGTGCTTTGTGATCCCCACCAGGGATACGTACTGCTGCGGTTCGGTTTTCATAACCCCAAGAAATATTATTTGGGGCAAGAGTGCCAGGAATATAGCGGCGATAAGAGTTTACGTGTGGTGCAAATAACAGCGTACAGTCAGACATGGTGGCGAGTAGCCCAGCGACTGCGTTTTTTAAAATTTCTGACCCTTCTTCTGTCCCGTTGTCAAAGACATTATTTCCCTCTTTATCAAGTAAGCTACAATGCACATGAAACCCACTGCCAGATTGTGTGCCATAAGGTTTGGCCATAAAAGTGGCGGTAAATCCACGACTGGCAGCAACCGATTTTACGATTTGTTTAAACAATACGGCATCGTCTGCCGCTTTTAAGGGATCGTTTACGTGTAATAAATTAATCTCAAATTGACCACATCCATTTTCTGCTAAGGCGGCATCAACTGGAATATCTAGCTTACGGCATTCGTCATATACTTCATCCAAAAACTCATCAAATTGCAATAAGTCATTAATGCTTAAGATTGAAGTCTTGTTAAGTCTTAAGCCATTTTTGGGGCGAATAGGGGGCTTAGGCGTTTGCCCTTCGGTATAGTCCACCAAATAAAACTCTAGTTCGGTGGCCATAACGGGGGTAAGACCAAGCTTTTTAAATTTTTGATTGATGTGAGATAGAACATGGCGGGGATCGCCATAATAAGGATTATTATCTTCATCATATAACCAGACAGGTAATAAAGAGGAGGGTTTGCTGGTAGTGATTAGATTGAAAGCTTCTCGCCCAGTGGGTATCGCAATAGCATCAATATCACCATTAGACTGTGAAGATTCAATGACATCTGCTCCCCATATATCAACGCCTAGAATGGATAAGGGCAAACGAACACCCTCTTCTATTGCTTTTGAGATTTGACTGTATGGAATTCGCTTACCACGCATTAAGCCATTGATATCGCAGGCGGCAATATAGACATAGTCAATAGGTGTCTTATGGCTATAATTTTGTCTGTTGTCATTTTGGGCGTTTGGCACAGTGGAACAAGCATCTTGTGGTATATCTGCTAAATGGTTGTTTGGGCCACTATTTTGGGTTTCCATTTTTCGACATCCTTGTTATTACTTCTTATAAAAAGAAGTTCAATAGTGGATAGTTAGAAACCTAAGCAGGCTAATGGTAATTTATGTTACAAAAAATGATAACTTTCTAACTATCTAGTCCTAATATCCAATATAGGGGTGAAATATATAGTTGTCAATTATTATTTAAAAAACAATTTAGAGTAATTTATTATTACTAATAGTGCTTTTTTAAAAGAAAAATGGAATATATATTTTACATATTGCAGGTTGAGTGTTATTTTTAAGCAAACAATATGGTTCATAAGCGATTAAATTTCATCTGCAATAAGGACGTTCGCATGACAAATTTAAAGCCTGTTATTGGCATTGTTTGTTGCCAGAAAATGGTTGATAGCCAGCCCTCACAAACTGTTTATGAGAAATATATTAATGCCATATATCATTTCGGTGGCATACCCGTATTATTACCTCATGTTATTGCAAAAAGTGATACTTTTGAGTCAGTTTTGGCTATGCTCGATGGCATTTTATTAACAGGCAGTTATAGCAATATTGCCCCAGCACGTTATGGCGCAACGCATAAAGAACCTAAACAAGATGTGGCTCGTGATGAGCTTAGTTTTAGGTTACTCGATTTTGCAAAAAACAATCAGGTACCCTTGTTAGCGATATGTCGAGGCTTGCAGGAAATGAACGTCTATTTTGGCGGAACGTTGCATCCAGATTGGCGAGAGGTGGGTTGTTATTTTGAACCACATTTAGAAGACAGTAGTCAGCCACTTAAGAGACAGTATCAACCTGTTCATGATGTTATTATTAATGCTGGTGGTCACTTATCTGCTTTTAATAGTCGATGGAAGGTGAATTCTCTGCATAAACAGTGCATCAATAAAGTTGGTGAAGGTTTATTTGTTGAAGCAAAAGCGCCTGATACTTTAATTGAAGCAATTAGCTTGCCTAAGCATCCCTACTTATTAGGCGTACAATGGCATCCAGAAGCTGATTATAAAAATGATGCAATGTCAAAATATCTATTTTCAGGATTTATTGAATATGCAAAACAAGCCAGAAAACATAACGCCTCAATCTGACGCGCAAGCCAATGAGAGAAAGCAACGCATTGACCCTTCAATTGGCGACAAAATTAATCAGTTACGGCTATCAAAGGGGTTTTCACAGCGTAAGCTTGCTAAACTTGCTGGGCTTACCAATACAGCTATTAGCTCTATTGAGCGTAATAAAGTTAGTCCTGCAGTGAATACTTTAGCGGCCATACTTGAGGTGTTAGGATCTGATTTGAATACATTTTTTAGTGAAGATTGGGGTCAGACAAAAGCTCAGGTTGTCGTGTCTCCACAGGATTTAGTTGAGCTCAATGACACCAAAAATGGGGTGTCGTTAAAGCAAGTCTATAACTTTGCACCTACCAGAAACCTTGGGTTTTTGATTGAAACTTATCAACCCAATAGTTCGACAGAAGAGAAGATAACTCATGAAGGTGAGGAAATAGGTACAGTAATTGAAGGAAAAATATTGATTAATATTAATAAGAAATCTTATTTGTTAAATGAGGGCGATAGCTATGTGATTGATACGAGTCAGCCGCATACTTTTATTAATCCTACGTCTAAGGTGACGCGTATAGTGAGTGCTCATACGCCAGCGACTTATTAGCAGTAACAGTGGCTTAATTAATAAGTGGCATCGAAAAGTTAAATCTAAATATGCAGTCCTTTTAAGAGGGCTGGTAAATTAGTTTTTGGAAATAGAAATTATTGTATTTAGTCTCAAAGCGTCAGTTACTGTTACAGGGTGATTGGCGTTTTTTATGCTAATTTAGCTTTATTTTGGCTTGAAAAAACAACTATGCGCCCCTATTAGTTAGATAACTCAAACGCTAGATCATAGTTATATTTAGATAATACGAGTGAAATAAAGAATCAATATGAATGGTAATATAAATATAGACTATGATAGCGGGCAAGATAGCCAATAGGCATAAAAATAATTATGGAAAACCAAGAGGATATTATGAGCGAAAATCAACAAGCCACCCAGCATGTCTTTGAGGCCGAAGTAGCGCAACTGCTAAATTTAGTGACTCACTCACTGTATTCAAATTCTGATATTTTTGTGCGTGAGCTGGTCTCAAACGCCTCAGATGCTTGCGATAAGCTGCGCTTTGAAGCCACCAGTGATGATAGTCTTTACGAAGAAGACGCTGAATTAAAAGTTCGTATCGATATTGATGAAGAAGCCAAAACCATTACTTTCATCGATAATGGTATCGGTATGAATGAAGCTGATACTATCGAAAACTTAGGTACTATTGCCAAATCAGGCACCAAAGCATTCTTAGAACAATTGTCTGAATCACAAAAGCAAGACGGTCAGCTAATTGGTCAATTTGGTGTAGGTTTCTACTCAGGTTTTATCGTCGCCGATACCATCAGTGTTGAATCACGTAAAGCAGGTGAGCCTGCGGATCAAGGTGTACGCTGGGTTTCTGACGGTACTGGTAAATTCACCACCGAAACCATCACTAAAGACAGCCGTGGTACTTCTATTACATTACATCTAAAAGAGGAATTTACCGAAGGCGAAGACAATTATCTTGACCGTAATAAGATAAAATCTTTGGTTAATAAATACTCAGACCACATCAGCTTGCCAATTCAAATGCGAAAAGAAGTATGGCAAGAAGATGTCAAAGAAGAGGGCGATGACAGCGATGCGCCAGTAGGTGGTCAAATGGTGGTGACTGATGAGTGGGAAACCATCAACAAAGCCAGTGCGCTTTGGACTCGCTCTAGCTCAGAGATTGAAGATGAAGAATACATTGATTTTTATAAAAACATCACCTACGACTTCCAAGATCCTTTAGCTTGGACTCACAACCGAGTCGAAGGCCGGGTGCAATACACACAGCTGTTATATATCCCTGCCAAAGCTCCGTTTGATCTTTATGCTCGTGAGCAGCAACACGGTCTTAAGCTGTACGTAAAACGCGTCTTTATCATGGACGATGCTGAGCAGTTATTGCCTATGTATTTGCGCTTCGTAAAAGGGGTTATCGACTCAGCAGACCTACCACTAAACGTCAGCCGTGAAATCCTACAAGAGTCACGTGATGTGAAGTCTATCCGTGATGGTAACGCCCGCCGCGTGTTAACTATGCTGGCGAGTCTTGCTAACAGTGAAGATGCGGACAAGCAAGAGAAGTTTAAGCAGTTCTACAGCGAATTTGGTGATGTCATCAAAGAAGGTCTTGGTGAGGACATGACCAACCAAGCCCGTATCGCTAAATTACTGCGTTATGCGACCAGCACTCATGAAGGTGTAGAGACTGGCTTTGAGGACTACAAAGCTCGCATGAAAGACGGTCAAAAAGCGATCTACTATCTAACCGCTGAAAACTTAGCTGCTGCCAAGAACAGCCCTCAGCTTGAGCTATTTAAGAAAAAAGGCATTGAAGTTATCTTAATGACCAGCCGTGTTGACGAGTGGGCGATGAACTTCTTACATGAGTTTGATGGGACACCGCTACAAAACATCGCTAAAGGTGCGGTAGATTTAGGCGATCTGCAAGATGAAGCTGAAAAAGAAGAAGCCAAAAAAGCAGGAGTTTCGGTCAATGTATATACCGATCCAAAAGAGGCGGTGAAGGATGCCGATGTGGTATATACCGATACCTGGGCTTCGATGGGGCAGGAGGACGAA
>JAHHUJ010000152.1 GCA_020024075.1 Psychrobacter sp. | reverse complement strand
ATGTAGTAGAGCGCCCCATCGTGGCTGAAGTAAACTTCGAGGGCAATAAGCTTATTCCAAAAGAGGGCTTAGAAGAAGGTCTTAAATACGCCGGTATCTCTGTGGGTAGCGTCCTGAAGCAGTCAACGGTGCAGAACGTAGCCAACGAGCTACAACAGCAGTATATTGGCCAAGGCTACTACAACAGTGATATCGAAGTGGATCAAGAGCTGTTAGACGGTAACCGTGTGAAACTGACAGTACGCTTCATTGAAGGTAAAGCCGCTAAAGTTGTCGATATTAACGTTATTGGTAATAAGCACTTTAGTGATGAAGACATCAAAGATGTGTTTGCGGTAAAAGAAACTTCTTGGACCCGTCTACTTTCTAAGTCAGACCGCTATGCAAAAGAAAAATTAGCAGCCAGCTTAGAGAACTTGAAGTCGATGTATATGAACGAAGGCTTCGTTAACTTTAGCGTTGATAATGCTATTTTGAATATTAATGACTCAAAAGACAAAGTGTTTATCGAAGTTAGCGTGACAGAAGGGGAGCAATATAAGTTTGGTGAAACCAACTTCTTAGGTAACCCTACTTATGACAAACAAGAGCTGGCAAAGAGTATTTCGTTCAAGCCAGGTGAGCAATTCTCTCAAGCCAAATTAGAGGCTTCTACTAGCTCTTTAAAGAACCAATATGGCGATGACGGCTATTATTTTGCCCAAGTTCGTCCTGTACCTCGAATTAATGATGAAACCAAAACCGTAGATATCGATTACTTTATCGATCCTGCCCGTCCTGTCTATGTACGTCGTATTAACTTTACCGGTAACACTAAGACTGAAGATGAAGTACTGCGTCGTGAAATGCGTCAGTTAGAAGGAGCGCTTGCTTCTAATGAAAAAATTCAAAATTCACGTGTGCGCCTAATGCGTACTGGTTTCTTTAAAGCAGTTAATGTTGATGTGAAGCCAGTACCCAATACGCCAGACCAAGTAGATGTGAACATTAGTGTTGAAGAGCAGCCTTCAGGAAGCTCAACCATCGCTGCGGGTTACTCTCAAAGTGGCGGGGTAACTTTTCAGTTAGATTTCAGTCAAAGAAACTTCATGGGTACTGGTAACCGCGTCAATGCTGCCCTATCTCGTTCTGAGACACGTGACTCTTATAGCTTAGGATTTACCGACCCGTACTTTACTGAAAATGGGGTATCACAAGGTGTCAGTGCCTATTATAGAAAAACCAAATACGATGATCGCAACGTTAGTAACTATGTAACGGACTCTTATGGGGCCACCTTAAACTATAGTTATCCAATTGATGAGACTAAGCGTATTAGTGCCGGCTTTAACTACGACAATACCGAAGTTCGTGGTGGGCGCTATATGGGTATCTCCAATGCTTATGACTTGTTAGAAGATGGTGGGAAGTCATCTCTTTACACTAGGCAGATACTAGATGATAAAGGCCAAGCTACTGGTGAGGAAGAAGACTACGTAGGTGGCTTTAAAAATGACTATGATACCTATAGTTTATTATTAGGCTGGGATTATAGTACTTTAGATAGACCTGTGTTCCCAACTAAAGGTATGAGCCATACGATTAATGCCAATTTAGGTTTTGGTGATCACACATACCAAAAGCTAACTTATAAAGGCAATATTTATTATCCACTAGGTAGAGACTTCGTTGCTCGTGGCTATGCTAAGCTTGGCTATGGTAATGACCTGCCTTTTTATGAGAACTTCTATGCTGGCGGTTATGGCTCAGTCCGTGGTTATGAATCTTCAAGCTTAGGTCCTCGTTCGTCTTACTTTACAGATATGGATAATTATGACCAAAATCTTAAAGATTATGGTTATGCCATTGGTGAGGAAGTAGGGGGTAACGCTCTAGCGACTGTTGGTGCTGAGCTGGTATTACCTATGCCATTCAAAGGTGATTGGGCGGATCAAGTACGTCCAGTGATATTCGTTGAGGGCGGTCAAGTATTTGATACAACGGATAAAGAAGACAAAAAAGTTAAGTTTGATAAGGAGAGTGGTAAGTTTACCGAGGCTGATGATGGGACACCATTGCTGGTTCAAGATAATGAATTCAGATACAGTGCTGGTGCTGGTATTACTTGGTTTACACCGATTGGGCCTATCTCTATCAGCTATGCTCAGCCATTTGGTGATAAAAAAGGTGATAAGACTGAAGAAGTACAGTTCCAGATTGGTAGTACGTTCTAGTTTATCGCTAGCTAGTTTGTCAAAAGCTAATGTTTGTTTTGACATTGTGTATTGGGATTATTTTATACAGGCTCAAAGTTAGTAACTTTGAGCTTTCGTTTAATTAAACTCTTAAAATATTTAATGGATAACCCTATATGGATATCCGCTTTCAGCTTTAAGAGTGTATTTTAGATGTAAAAATTATTTTAGAGTTAAGGACATCTGGCATACCTATGAACCCTTCTGCTTCTACCGTAAGCCTTGCTGAGGTGATAACAGCTATCGAGGCTCGTCAGCCTATCGTAAATCAACACCAATTGACAGAGACTCAGTTACAAATCCAGCTGACTGGTATTGGCAGCCTAGATCAAGCCAGTGATAGTCAGTTAAGCTTCTTAGCAGACAAGGCTTACGCCTCAGTCTTACCACAGACTAAAGCGGCAGTAGTTTTGGTATCGGCAGATTACGCAGAGCAAGTTCCTAACAGTAGTATTGTAGTGATTGTATCTTCTCCTTATGTGGCTTATGCCAGTGCCACCCATCTGTTTGATCGCTCAAAGCATTTTTTGGCGAAGCCGCCTCAGACTTTTATCCATCCTAGTGCCCAAGTGGCTGACTCAGCTGAGCTGGGTGAGCAGGTGTATATTGGGCCTTTTTGTGTGGTTGGTGAGCAAGTAAAAATTGGCTCAGGCAGTCGATTGCAGTCACAAGTGCATATCGAACCGTACGCTATAATCGGTAAGGATTGTACGCTATATCCGCATAGCTATATTGGTCATAGCTGCCAGTTAGGTGATAAGGTCAGGGTTCATGCAGGTGCCAGTATTGGCTCTGAAGGCTTTGGTTTTGCACCTATGGCTAATACTGCCACAGAAGGTTGGGAGCGTATTAGACAGTTGGGCCGTGTTATTATTGGTAATAATGTCCGTATTGGTAGCCAAACTTGTATTGATAGAGGGGCGGTTGACGATACTATTATTGAAGATAACGTCATCATTGATAACTTAGTCCAAGTGGGCCACAACGTAAAAATTGGGGCAGGAACTGCCATAGCTGGTAAAGTAGGTATCGCCGGTAGTGCGATCATAGGCAAGAGCTGTATGATTGGCGGCGGCGTTGGTATTGCTGGTCATTTACAGATTACAGACGGGGTGGTATTAACTGGCATGACTATGGTTAGTAAGTCGATAAAAAAACCAGGAGTGTATTCGTCTGGAGTAAGCTCAATGCCAGCTATGGATTGGCGCCGTGCTATGGTTAAGCTTAGAGCGCTGGGCAAGAAATAATAAGCTTGTATGCTCACAGACAGTTTTTTAAGCCTAGCTTTAGCAGGCTTTGTTAAGGTTATATAAGCAGCATAAGCAGCATTAAGATTTGTGTGCTTAAAATTTTGATAAGGACAACTCATGACACAGCAGAGTAAGGGCGAAAACTCAAAGGCTAAGGTAATCCCTGGACAAGACGACTGGCAAATGACTGTTGAAGATGCACAGCTATTGTTAGATAAATCAGTAAGCTTGCCGATGGGCTATGAGCAATTAAAACGTTACTTGCCACACCGTTATCCTTTTATGCTTGTGGACCGAGTGACCGCTTGTGGCTCAAATTCTTGGATTACCGGCTATAAGAATGTCACTATTAATGAGCCTTTTTTTCAAGGTCACTTTCCGCAAGAGCCCATTATGCCTGGGGTGCTAATTGTAGAGGCATTGGCGCAGTTATCAGGTATACTGGCCTTTATTAACGAAGGGATTACCGCTGAAGATGGTTATCTGTTTTTATTCGCTGGGATGGATAAAGTTAGATTTAGAGCCCCTGTGCTACCTGGCGATCAGCTGGTATTAAAGTCTAAGCTTTTATTGCAGAAGCGAGCGCTTTATAAGTTCGATTGTAAAGCCTACGTGGCCGATAAAGTAGCAGCCAGTGCCCAATTAATGATTATGCGCCAAGATAGAACCAGTAAGGCTTAAATTCAAGGTTTAGCAAATAATATAACTTCAAATTCTCGTAAAATAACAGGTTGTTTTTAATGACACAGATACACGATACTGCCATCGTCTCAAGTAAAGCTGAAATCCATGACAGCGTAGTGATTGGACCTTATTGTATTGTTGGCGATAATGTCACTATTGATGCGGGGACTAAGTTGCTACGCCATGTGGTGGTGACAAAAAATACGCGTATCGGAAAAAACAATGAGATTTTCCAGTTTGCTAGTATCGGCGAAGATTGTCAGGACTTAAAGTATGCTGGCGAAGAGACTTGGCTTGAAATTGGGGATAATAACTCTATTCGAGAAGCTTGTAGCTTTCATAGAGGGACGGTTCAAGACCATAGTCTTACCAAGATAGGCAGCAATAACTTGTTTATGGTGAACACCCATGTGGCGCATGACTGTGTCATTGGTAATGGCAATGTATTGGCCAACAACGTGGGCATTGCCGGTCATGTGCACATTGGCAATAATGTCATAGTGGGTGGTAATGCAGGGGTCCATCAGTTTTGTCAGATTGGTGATTACAGTCTTATCGGCGGGGGGAGCGTTATTCTAAAAGATGTTGCAGCAATGACCCTTGTTTCTGGCAATCCTGCGGCGGCGCACGGGCTTAACATTGAGGGTATGCGGCGTAAGCAGTGGTCTAAGGATACTATTAATACCCTACGAGCAGCTTATAAGCTGATTTTTAAGTCTGGTAAAACTACCGAGAAGGTGATTGCAGAATTAACTGCGGATTATTTGCCGCAAGAGCCAAAGATCCAATTATTAATAGATTCTTTAGTTAACAGTAACCGAGGAATTACCCGATAGTTTAGCTTATTGAAAACTACTTTAAGTAAAACTAACTTTCAGCCATAACTTTTTGTTATGGCTTTTTTAGTTTTTAGTCGCTTGACTTTTAATCACTTATGAAACAGACTAACTTTGTTAAATGATGTAAATACATATTGCTACAAAGCCAATTTATTGGCGTAGTTAGTGACTTCAATAACTGCCTAATAAGGATATTAGACAGATAAAGTATAAGCCATGGATGGCTGGAGGATTAAAATGTCAAACAAACAGCATCACGCTCAATGGGGATCTCGCGTCGGCTTTATTATGGCTGCCGTTGGTTCTGCTGTGGGTTTAGGTAATATTTGGAAATTCCCATATATGGTTGGTGAAAGTGGAGGCTCTGCTTTCGTACTGGCTTATCTGGTGTGTATTGCCCTGATTGGTTTTCCAATCTTAATAGCAGAGTGGATGATTGGTCGCCGTGGGCAACGTAACCCACTGGATTCATATGCTAGTGTGGCGGCTTCAGAAGGTAAGAGTCGTCACTGGGCCATTGTGGGTGCGGTCGGAATT
>JAHHUJ010000151.1 GCA_020024075.1 Psychrobacter sp. | reverse complement strand
GGCAAAACATTTCGCAAAAAAGATCTTAAATCATAATCTGCCATAGATATTCATTTCATCCACGAGGATGATGCGCTTCATGAAGCTGTTGCAACCTTGCGGTGGCGACATGGGTATAAATCTGCGTGGTCGATAAGTCACTGTGGCCCAATAACAATTGCACACTGCGCAAATCAGCACCGTGATTGAGCAGATGGGTGGCAAAAGCGTGGCGCAGGGTGTGTGGCGATAAGTCGCTTTCTATGCCGGCTTGTTTGGCGTATTTTTTTAGCATATACCAAAAGTTTTGGCGGGTCATATAACCGCCTTGGGTGGTCAAAAACACCGCTTGGCAGTTGCCAGACTTTAGGTGCGCCACCAACTCGCCTCGCGCATGGCTCAAGTAATCATCCAAGGCTTCACTGGCGTATTCGCCCAAAGGCACTAGACGTGTTTTGTTGCCCTTACCGGTGATTTGTAGCCAGCCGGCATTTAAGTTGACCTGCTCAAGAGACAAATTCATCAGCTCACTGACCCGTAAGCCACAAGCGTAAAGCACCTCTAACATCGCTTTATCACGTAACCCCAGTGCAGTACTGGTGTCGGGGGCTGACAGTAGGTTTTCTACATCGGTTTCGGACAAGTCTTTTGGCAGGGAGCGACCAATCTTTGGGGTCTTGATACGCTCACACGGGTTGTCTTCACGGCGCTCATTACCCACCATCCACAAGTAGAACTGACGCAGGCTAGAGAGCATACGTGCTTGGGTGCGTGGGGTTTTGCCTTGCTTGTTAAGCGCTGTTAGACACTGCATGACATCGGTGTCCTCCCACAGGGTCAGCGCCTTGGTATTGGTAGTTTCGCAGTGCTTTAAGTCGCGCACATAAGCATTACGAGTCCGAGTAGATAGACCGCGCGCCAACATCGCTTGACGAAACTCGGTGATATAGGCTGGCTCGTCATCCACAGCGAGGGCTTTGGGTTGTCTGGGTTGTACGGCGCGATCACGGCTCATGGGGCACTCTCAAAACACTTAACGGATAAAAATATAATAGTAACAACAGCTTGGCCATAGAATATAGCACAAAAGTCAGCCACAGTTATGGCGCACGCTATGGCCATAGAATCTGGGTTATAAAAAAGAGGTCAAACCCATAAGATGATCTCTTTTTTGGTAGATTGGGGTTTTATGGTCTAAATAAATTAGCCCTGCTTTTTTTGTACCACATAACGATAAAGCTTATCGGTATGTAGCTCTGGGTCACCGGCAGGGTTGTCTGCTTCTGATTGTGAGACTAGGGTGTGACCTAAGTGACGACAGAAGTTGGGAATGTCGCGAGTGGTGGCAGGGTCAGTGGCCAGAATCTCAATGTAGTCACCGGCCTCTGCTTTACGAACGGTGCGGTGTAATAACATCACCGGCTCTGGACAAATCAGGCCTTGGGTGTCTAGGTGATGCTCGATAGGGTGTTCTGGGGTGGTATCAGCAGTGCTCATAATGGATAGCTCTTTACAGGTGTATTGTCTATAAGTGGGTAATCAAAAACGGATAATATAGGATTAACAAGGATCAACGAGGTGTAATCTACTGTCCTTGTCTGTCTTCAATAAAATTAAAAAAGCGCTTAAAAGTAGCCTGAAACCAATACGCTACGCCAATCCAAGCGGCCATCGCCAGCCATAACCAGTCTGATAGTGAAAATAACAGACAAACAATGAGCAGTAAGCTTGCACCACCGACACTCATCATCAGCATCGGGGGCTGGCTTAAACGATAGCGGTAGACCAAAAAGGCTTGGTATAGGGTAAAAGGTATGGTTAAACCTACCAAAATATAAGGTAAATAGTGAAATAACCAATACATTTGGCCACTGCCATGGAACATCTTTAGGCTAGCCAAAGTGCCAAATACCACAAAGGCAAAGATGGCCAACACGATAACCAAGATAGACAGCTTGTTTATCTTTTGTGCATCGCGTAATAGCTTAATGGCCGCCACAGGAAACCCAGCAATACTTCCCTTGGATGAGGCGGTGGTTGACGGGTTAGGGCGGTTTTCAGTCTCTGTACTCATGGCTTTAGGCTTATAGTTTATTGAGCAATAAAAAAGGGCTAGCGGTTTAATCTTTGGGTGTTGGCTATAACGCACTTAGTCTGCTTTGTAAGTGGCAATGTCTTTGGCATGGTCAGGATTGGCCAAGTAGCTTTGTAATAATAAGCAGGCAGAAATATCATCAATAGGGTCCCGCTCATTCTTTATTAGGCCAAGCTCCCAAGCCATCTCACGCGCCTCTATTGAGGTGAGACGCTCATCAAATAATTGCACCGGCACATGAATACGCTGTTCCATCAGGCGGTGCGCCAAGCGGCGAGCAAACTTGTGTGCCCGTTTGGCAATCATCGAGCTGCTACCATCCATATTTAGCGGCAGACCTACCACCACCCGGCCAATTTTCCAAGTATCGATTATACCCAGTAGATTGTCCCAATCAGCAGGCTGGCCGTTATTCATTGCTAGGATATCAAAGGGACGTGCGTCTTGGGTAACGGTATTGCCCAAAGCCATGCCCATCTTTTTAACGCCATAATCTAGGCCTAAAAGTACGGTTTGCTCAGGGCGGGCAGCTTCAATGTTAACTTCTTCAGAGTTTAAATTCTCATTATTTGGCATAGACACAATTATCGCTTAATAGGCAAATTTATTACTAGTTAGGATGAAGTGACCCTAATTAATTGGTGGGCAGGCTTAGTTTTGGTTAGAGATAAAGCCAATAGACAAGGAGCGGAACTCAGCGGTGACCCAATCAGTAACAACGCTATACTAGGCATAACCTAACTAAGCATAATCTAATTAGGCATGACCTATGTCATCACTTAAAAAGTCCAAATCCACCCCAATTTTCTGAGCAGCATGGCGCCAACGCTCTTCAAAAGGTATCTCAAATAACAAAGACAAGTCGCCCGGGCTGACCAACCAATCGCCTTGGTTAATCTCTTTTTCTAACTGTCCTTTAAACCAGCTGGCATGACCTAGGCATAAGTGGTAATGACCGACACCTTCTCCAGCAGCAATTCTTTCTAAGATGTCCTTACTGGTGGTAATGCACACATTCTCAGAGATAGCGAAAGAGGAGGCCCAAGTGGGCTGACCGGTGTGCAGCACAAATCCTACCTCGGGATAAACAGGACCACCGTCTAAGGCTAAATCCTGCATTACCGACTGATCACTAACCTCAATGTCTAAGTTTTCGAGCAACTGACCCACACGCGCCTCTAAGATAGGGCGATTGACAACCAATCCCAGCACGCCATGTTTGTCATGACGACAGATATAGACCAACGTCTGCGCAAAGCGCTCATCTGGCATATTGGGAGAAGCTATTAAGAAATGATGGGTTAAATTATCAAGGGTCATAGATTTGGCAAACTTACTAATAAATAAAGGAGGAATAAGGGGGTTATTAACATGGGGGCAAGGCACAATTAAAGCAATGCTTATCATATTAAAGCAACACTTACTATATTAAAGCAACGAGACTATAGGTGGCCTTTCTACCTTAGTTGCCACCGAGTTAGGAGTCAATGTGCTTTTAAGCAGCAACTGCTACCAAAAGTCAACTATTTATTGACATCAGCAAGTAGACTGCGGGCATGCTCACGAGTCACCTCAGTGATATTTACTCCGCCTGACATACGGGCCAACTCATCAACCTGAGCTTCATTCTCAATGACATTAATTTGGCTGGTAGTTTGGCCCTCATCGGTGTCATGATGCTTTTGCACTAAAATGTGCTGATGTGCTTGAGCCGCTACTTGAGCTTGGTGGGTAATGGCCAATAACTGGCGGTGTGTCCCTAACTGACGTAGCAATTCACCTACCACTTGTGCTGTACCGCCACTAATCCCAACATCTACCTCATCAAATACCAGCATAGGCTCAGAGATATCTGTGACTGCATCCGTGTCAGTAGTGTTTGCTTGAGTGTCTGCTTGGTTAGGCTGCTGATTGTGTGTCGCCAGAAGCACTTGCATGACTAGCGCCATACGCGATAACTCACCGCCAGAAGCAATTTTGTACAAAGGTTGCATTGGCATACCAACGTTGGCACTGAACATCAGCTCAATGTCATGCTTGCCTTGGGCGTTATAGTTCTCTGCCGATCTTTCGGTAAATACAAACTCACAGCGAGCGTTCGGTAGAGCTAGAGGCTGCAGCTGAGCTACCAACTCTGCACTGATACTAGGCGCTACTTGTTGACGTGCTGCCCCAAGCTCAGTGGACAAAGCGCTAAAGTCTTGCCAAGCATCGTTAATTTGGGCCTCTAATACCTCAGAGGTGGGCTGATTTACTAGATTATCTAGCTCCTCTTGCCAGACTTGGGCCTCTTCAACTAAGTTAATCGCAGGCAAGCCATGTTTGCGTGACAGGCGATGCCCTAAGCTGATTAAAGAGTTAAGCTCGTCAAGACGTTCAGGGTCGGGCAGTTGCTGTTCGGCGTAATCTGTAAGCAAACCCACAGCCTCACTGACATGCTGCTGGGCTAAATACAAAGACTCACTGGCTTGGCTAAATGTAGCACTCACCTCAGATTGATTTTCACAAAGGCGAATGGCCTTACCGAGCAGATCCATCGCATCTGGATCATCTGAGTCATTATCTAATAGCTGAACGGCATGACTGGCCTCAAGCATCAAAGCTTCTAAGTTAGACAACTCGTCATGTTCGGCCTCGATTTGTTCATAATCGACGGCCAATAAAGGGGAGATATCTGCTAACTGGCTATTTAGTAGCTCAATGCGATCATTACGATGGGCTTCTTTGGCGGCGATCTCTTCGGCTTGACGTTTAAGTTTTTGATAGGCTTTATAAGCCTGCTCGGTCTGACTTGCTAAGGGTTGTAAGCTGGCAATACTGTCCAGCCACTCCACCACGAAGGAGGGCTTTAATAAGGCTTGCTGAGCGTGCTGGCTGTGAATATTGACCAGCATCGAGCCTAATTCTTTTAGCTCAGTTAGACTAACAGGAGCGCCGTTAAGCCAAGCTTTGGAGCGGCCATTACTGCTTAATTGGCGACGAATTAACACCTCACCGTCGAACTCGCGGTCATGACTGTCGAACCATTGGCGTACTGCGGCGGCGGTATTGGCATTGTGAGTCGACTCGCTACTAGTATCTACAGCGAATTCAAATTGAGCATAGATGTCTGCATGGTCCTTGCCATGACGAACCATACTGGTATCGGCACGCCCGCCTATACATAAGGATAAGGCATCTAGCAGTAACGATTTACCCGCACCAGTCTCTCCGGTAATGACATTGAATCCGTCGTAGAATGACAGCTCGTGATGGTTAATTAAGGCAAAGTTTTGCAGTGTCAGAGAAGTTAGCATCAGCAATCTCAATAGGGGTGTTTATTAGAAAAAACACTAAAAAAACGGACAAAAATAGTATCAGTATCGTATCGCTATGACCACTTAAAAGCAAATAAGACAATAGGGTTATTGCGATTGATTTTTTTATTTATAACAATCATAAAATGGAATAGCCAGTAAAGTGTAGTTGGATATATAAAGCCATTTTAATATTAATACAAGCATTATTG
>JAHHUJ010000150.1 GCA_020024075.1 Psychrobacter sp. | reverse complement strand
AGATAGTGGTAGCTTCAGGCTCAGAGATGCAGGCAATACCAGCTACAGCAGACATCACAACCAGTCAGAATATCAAAGAGCAGCAGATAGATAACTTGCAAGATTTGGTACGCTACAATACGGATGTAAGCGTGGCGGAGATAGGGCGTTATGGCAATAAGGGTTTCGCTATGCGCGGGGTTGATGGTAATAGAATTGCGTTGAGCTTAGATGGGGTAAACCTGCCGGATAGACAGGTCAACGAAATCTTCTCCAGATATGGCAACATGTATGAGGGCCGATTTAGCCCAGAGTTGGAAATACTGTCTGAGATACGACTTCAAGTAGGAGCAGACTCATTTAAATCAGGTAGTGGGGCTGTGGGCGGCGCCGTGAATTACAAAACCAAAGACCCAAGCGATTTACTGCAGTCAAATGAGCAGATAGGTGGTTATGCCAAGCTTAGCTATGCTGCCGCCAATGAGGAATTTACTAAAGTGGTAGGGCTGGCTGGGCGTAATGAGCAGGTAGAGGCCATAATCAATTATGTGCGCCGTGATGGTCATGAACTAAAAAACCATCGCATGATTGACTTTGATGCGAACAAGCTTAAGCCTAGCTATGATTTTGATAGTGATCCCAATTATCCCAATACTTATCCAGTAGAAGCAAGTTTGCCCGATCCACTCGACTATAAAAGCGAGTCGGCCTTGGCCAAAGTATATTGGCATATAAATGATGAGCACCGCTTAGGTGTCCAAGGTATTTATCAAAAAAGAGACAGCCTATCTAATAATTACTCAACCCGCATAGCTTCTTATACTAAGCCGCCGGCTAAAATGGGTAGGGATGAAACTGAGCTGAAAAGCTATGCCTTAAATTATCGATATTTGCCTAATAATAGTGAATGGATAGATCAGATAAAAGCAGACATCAGTCATCAACAAATAACAGCCATTGCTCGGACAGAGGATCATAGAAACGTTTATGGTAGCGAAGATTATTATTTGGATAAGACCGAATATCGGCCACAAACTGATAAGATCAATCAGCTACATATTGAGGGTCTACTGTATCCTATTGAGACCCAGAAGCTTGGCACGCACACCTTATCGCTTGATGCGCAGTACGCCAAATCCGATCATGATCTGATACTACAAACTCAAACTGAAGATGGGGACTGGTATACTTTCGTGGGTCCAGCGGTTAAGCGTGATGTATTTAATATTGCTGTTGAAGACAGGATAGATGTGACTGATAAGCTAAGCACAACTTTAGGCCTTCGCTATGATGATTACGCTTATAAGCCTTATATAACCGAGATTAATAAAAAGGCACTTGCGCATCAAAGTGGCGAGTCTTCCGTGAAGCAGTACTATGAAAATGGCGACTTTGAAAAAAAACAGCGTATGGATAATCTAGGCGCAATGGTGGCGGTGAACTATAAATTGAATCCGCAGTGGCAACTTGGCTACAAATTCTCCACGGGGTTTTTGGCGCCAGCGACGAGCCAAATGTACTCAGCGTTTGAGATATTGGGTAATAAACTGACGCCTAATCCCAATTTAAAGCCCGAAACCTCAAAAAACCATGAGTTAACCCTAGCGGCTGATTATGATAATTTCAGTGTGAGTGCCACCGGATTTTATAGTGATTATGATGACTTCATACAGTTTATGCAGTTCGCTGGAAAGGACAATTGGGCCAATACGGTGAATTTAATTGGGGCTCAAAATATAGGGCAGGCACAGACTTATGGATTAAGATTGGGGGGAACTTGGGATGTGTCAGATTATACTGGTACTGAGGGCAGCGTGAGACTATCAGGCAATCTAAGCTTCGCTAAAGATGAAACTGAACGAGGCATTAATCTATTGGCCACGGAACCGCTAGGGGCACAATTGGGTATCCATTATGAGTCGCCTGATCAAGGCTATAAGCTACACAGTAGTGTGCGTTATTTGGGTGCTAAAAAAGCTGAGGATGCCAAAGTCTTTGCTGATACCAATAAACAGCCCTACGGAAATCCCATATATGGCATAGCACCTTTTGAGCTTATTGATCATTCAAAATCTACTGTGATTTATGATGTGTACGGTAGCAAGCAGCTGACTAAGGGTCTGACTTTATCGGCTGGCGTGTTTAATGTGTTTAATGAGACTTATATTCCTTGGAGCAGTTTACGCTCACTAGCTGAGGTCAGTATTAATTCATCCCTTGGTCGTGAGGGTGCAGGTATTGAGAGATATACGGCGCCAGGACGTAATTATAAGGTGGGTCTGACGTATCAGTTCTAAGCGTCAGGAAGACGTGCCATCCATAACGCAGTAGTTACACAGATAGCGGTAGTTAGCCAAGCTAGCCACTGCAAATTATCTGAGAAGCGATAAAAAAGCATGGCGCAAGATAGGCTCATCATAGTCCATGCCAGATGTTTGGCTTTGCGCGGAATAGCTCGGTATTGCTGCCAGTTTATGACCATTTTACCGAAGGTCTTATGATCGATTAACCATTGATGAAACCTTTGTGAGCCTTTGGCCCAACAGGCGGCCGCCAGTAATACAAATGGAGTGGTCGGTAGCACTGGCAAGACTATACCGATTAATCCTATTAAAAAAAACACACCGCCCAATCCTATAAATAAGATTCGCATACCTTTGTTACTGTGCGGTGTAGATTTTAGCTGATATTGATTTGACTTAGGGTAATTGGTCATAGCATCCATTGTAGTGCTTGAGCAGTGAAGGGAGGAGGACAGAATTATCCATAAGTTAATCATTATAAATGATAATCATTATTATTTTAATACTTTAATTTTTTGTTCTAAAGCTTTTTAGTTGCTTGTTTTGTTTAGAGGGCAAGTAGGTGCCATCAGTTTAACCTTTGTCATGAACACCTTGCTATAATCGTTGCAGTTAAAAATCGGGTACAAAAAAAGCCCAATAATTAACTTATTGGGCTTATGGTAGTGGATAGCTTAATGGTCGGGCATATTCTCAATGGTCTCGAAGCCTTGTTTATTGCCAAAATATAAGGCTCCAGTTGGCTGGTCTCTAAAAAAACGCAGTTCATTGCCTTTTTTGTCGCGTATTGTAAATTCATTTAGCAGCTTTTGCCAATGTGCTCGTTTTTGTTCTTCATTATGATTGATATTGAAGGTTGGCTTTAAGATGTAGGAGATATCTTGGTTTTCCTCAGTTGTCATCAACGCAGCTAACTCTTGGTGTTCATTTAGATGACGACAAATTCTTTCGATATCATCTAAAGTTTCTTTGGTCTCAGTCAATTTTATAATTAACATTAGTGTTGTTCCTTTTTTTATTAAACAGGTTATCACAATAATATAAAGGAAGTGCCCCTAAGACGATGCCTAATGTGCCGGTTATATTAACTAATAATAGAGTTAAATCACCTCGAGACACCGCAAAGCTTGCTGCGGGCATGATAAGCTCTGATGGTATCCCTATACGCTAACTTATTGTTTACTTAGCTTATGGCTCACTTAACTTGTTATTTACAGGTTTGTTGTTTTCAGCTTTACTGTCGATGGCTTGAGGCTACTAGTGGGCTTTCGAGCTTGCCTGTTGTTTAAATGCTATCAGACAGAATACAATAAATACAAGCAGAGCAGCGGAAGCACCAAAGCGACTTAATGCCAACCCGCCATGATCAAGAGGCTTGTCCAAAAAGTCACCCAATACGGCACCAAGAGGACGGGTAAGTACAAATGCACTCCAGAATAACAAAGTTTTTGATATTTTTGTCCAGAAGTGTGCCAGTGCTATTAATATTAATAAGCCTCCAAAGATAATGGCACTGGTGGTATAGCCCATACCTTTGGTGTCGGCAACCCAGTCACCAAGCGCGGTACCAAGGGTTTGAGAGAACATAATGGTTGCCCAATAAAATACTTCTGACTTAGGGTTATTAATGCTATCGACAGAAATACTGCCCATGCTTTTGTACCAAGTAAACAAACTTAGACAAAGCAGCGCCAATAATAAGGCAGAACCGCCGGCATAACCAATACCCAAAGAACGGGTTACAAAGTCAGCAATCGTTGTGCCTAGGGTGGTAGTAGCAATAATAGTCGCCCAATATAGCCACTTATTAAAACGATCGGCTTTGATTTGGGTAGCCACTGCTATTGCAAAAATAACCGCAAATATTCCGGTGCTTACTAAATAACCTAAATTTAGTGACATAGACAGGGCATCACCCGCCGTCTCGCCTAAAGTAGTGGAAGCAATTTTTATTAGCCAAAAGACTAAGGTAACCTCAGGGACTTTAGCTAGTGCCGTATGGATAGCAGAGGAATTTGAGGGTTGGTGAGAAGGGTCAGTAGTTGCACTACTGCTTTCAACGCCGCTGTGGTGGGTAATAATAGCCATATCTTAACTCACTGTGAGCATCAACAGACGGCATGTCATGTTGGAGAGGATAAATTAACAGTGAGGCAGTTAAGAAATTGTTAAGAAAATAAGCAATCGAAATTAAGTTAGTGCCTAATTGATTTGAGATTTAAGTAAACTGTTTAAAATAGAAGCAATTAAAATAAATGATATGCCCAAATACTGAACAGGAGCCAAAGATTGGTGTAATAAAACAGTGGCTAATAAAATGGCGGTTAGAGGCTCAAAGGTAGTAAAGACTGAGGCACGGGTAGCAGGGAGCTTCTCTAAGGCTTTCATATAAAGAGCAAAAGGAATGATAGTTCCGATCAGCGATAGACCTGCGACATAGCCCCAAGTAGAAAGCGGTAAAGCAGATAATTGATAATAAGTCTCATAGGTGGTTGGCATAAACATCAGCACGGCTGCACTAAAAGAGACCGAGGTAAAAAAGACCAAAGGAGCAGGGTGAGCGTCACCCATTGCCCGTTTGCCCAAAACACCGTATAGAGAATAACATACCCCAGACATCAAGCCGGCCAATATTCCCCAATTAAAATTGGCGTCTTCGCCGAGCATGGTTAAGCCAACGCCAATCACCGCCAGCAAAGCCAACATACCTGCTTGTTTGGTAATGTGCTCCTTTAATAGTATTGCCGAGAAACCTAAGCTAAATACAGGTGCGGTATAAAGCAGTGCCACGGCGGGTCCAGCGCCTAAGTTCACTACTGCTATAAAGTAAAAAACCGACATGCCAAGCACACCAATTAAGGATTGTAAGGCTAGAGCAGACCACTGTCTAAGGGTTAATGCTTTAAGATATCGCCATAAAAAAGGCAGCAGTGCCAGCAATATTACCCCGGAGGTAACTACTCGCAGTATGGTCAGCTGCCAACCTGTGAAGCCGAAGCGATTAAGATAAGTAGAGAAGATACCCAGTGTACCCCAACAGATGGCGGCTAGTATAACTTGAGCTATGCCAATCCAAGTATTGTTGAGTAGGGGGTATGTTGATTTTGCGGTGTATTGAGTCAACTTGTCACTCCTTGCACTTTTGGTTGCCAATTAGCTATCAAGCTCAGGTAAGAGCTATTGGGCTAAATGCTGGTAGCAATCAATCCTTTTTATCTGACGATTGTAATATATAGTGAGCTTAAGTGGTAGGTTTGAGTTAAACAAGGAGTGGTTCTTTTTACCTCTCTTGGAATGTTAT
>JAHHUJ010000015.1 GCA_020024075.1 Psychrobacter sp. | reverse complement strand
TATAGCTGAATTGTCCAGAGGCAGTGAAAATATTTAGACAATAAAAAAGCCAGCATTGCGCCGGCTTTTTTACTCAGTGATAAATCCAGTTTATCTAGTTAGTTATTCACTTACTCAGCATTATTAGCTTCGATATCTTGAGCCTCAGTGACTGCTAAAGCGGTCATGTTAACGATACGACGTGCAGTAGCTGAAGGGGTTAAGATATGGACAGGTTTGCTAGCGCCTAATAAGATTGGACCAATAGAAGCACTGCCAGTAGCGGTTTTCAATAAGTTAAAGGCAATGTTTGCTGCATCCAGTGTTGGCATAATTAATAAGTTAGCTGGGCCATTCAATACACTATGCGGGAAGTCTTGAGTACGGATACGATCATCTAGCGCCGCATCACCATGCATCTCACCATCAAACTCAAAGTCTACGTCCATGTCAGTTAGTATTTCATATACTTTACGCATTTTAACGGCGCTATCACGGTTTGAAGTGCCGAAGTTAGAATGAGATAACAGAGCAACGCGTGGTGTGATGCCGAAACGGCGCATCTGAGCCACTGCCAATACTGTCATTTCAGCTAATTGCTCAGCAGTTGGGTTTTCATGAATGTAAGTATCAGCAATGAATAGGTTGCGATTTTGCATTAGTACCGCGTTCATTGAGTAGAAGTTTTTGATACCTTCTAATTTATCAATAACTCTTTCAACGTAGTTTAAGTGTAAGTTATAGTGGCTGAACGTACCACAAATCATGCCGTCAGCATCGCCTTTTTCGACCAATAGAGAGCCGATTAACGTGGTCTTACGACGCACATCACGACGAGCAAGCTCAATACTTACGCCTTTACGTTTGTTTTTCTGATAGTAGGATTGCCAGTAATCTTTGTAACGAGGGTCATCATCTTGATTAACGATTTCGATGTTATCACCAGTTTTAAGACGTAGGCTTAAAGCGTTGATTTGTGACTCAATAATACTTGGACGACCTACTAAGATAGGCTTAGCTAGACCTTCGTCCACTACGACTTGCACTGCACGTAATACATCTGGATCTTCACCTTCACAGAAGACAATACGCTTTGGATCTTCTTTAGCACGAGCGAACAGAGGCTTCATAACGAAGGCTGAGTTATAGACGAATGCTGAAAGCTTTTGACGATAAGCATCAAAATCTTCGATAGGCAAAGTCGCCACACCTGAATCCATAGCTGCTTTAGCAACAGCAGGAGCAATTTCAATAATTAGGTTTGGCTCTAGAGGACCAGGAATTAGATATTCTCTACCGAAGCTCTTGCTGCTATCAACGTATTTTTGACCTTGTAGAGGGGTAGCTTCTACGTGTGCCATCGCTGCGATAGCATGTACACAAGCAATTTTCATCTCTTCATTTACTGTGGTTGCACCCACATCAAGAGCACCGCGGAAAATGTAAGGGAAGCAAAGAGCGTTGTTAACTTGGTTTGGATAGTCTGAGCGACCAGTTGCCATGATCACATCGTCACGCACTGCATGAGCAAGCTCTGGCATAACCTCTGGAGTAGGGTTGGCCAATGCAAAGATAATTGGGTCACGGGCCATGCGTTTAATCATATCTGGAGTTAGGATACCTGGCATTGATAGGCCTAGGAACATATCCACATCATCCATGACTTCACTGATACTGGTGGCTTCTGTGTCACGAGCATAACGCTGTTTGCTTTCATCTAAGTTTTCACGTTTGGTAGAGATAATACCGCGTGAGTCTGATACAAAGATATTAGATTTTTTTACACCCAAGGCGCAGATCAAATCTAAACAAGAAATAGCGGCTGCACCTGCACCAGAACAAACTACTTTAATGTCTTCTATTTTTTTATCAATTAATTGTAGGGCGTTAATTAAAGCCGCACCAACAATAATTGAGGTGCCATGCTGGTCATCATGGAACACAGGAATGTTCATACGTTTACGCAGTTCGCGTTCGATTTTGAAACATTCTGGGGCTTTAATATCTTCTAAGTTAATACCACCAAAGGTTGGCTCAAGAGAAGCTACCGCTTCAATGAACTTATCGGGATCGTTTTGAGCAACTTCAATATCAAATACATCAATACCTGCGAATCTTTTGAATAGAACGCCTTTACCTTCCATAACAGGCTTTGAAGCTAATGGGCCAATGTTACCCAAGCCTAATACTGCTGTACCGTTGGTAATCACGCCCACTAAGTTGTTACGGGCAGTATATTTTGCTGCCAGTTTTGGGTCTTTTTGAATTTCCAAACAAGGAACAGCCACACCTGGAGAGTAAGCCAGTGCTAAATCGTGTTGGTTGGCAATTTGCTTAGTAGGAGTAACAGATATCTTACCTGGGATAGGGTGCTCGTGATAGTGCAGCGCGGACTGCTCGAATTGCTCTTTATTCATCGCATTGATGTCATTGATTTCAGTGGAGTTTGGATTAGAAGTATTATCGCTCATGTTTAAGACCAATTATCTTTAGAAAAAGGAAATCCGCAAACGGGAGACTCAAATTTGTGGTATTTTACCCTGATATGTCAGTACTTTATAGCACTAACTTTAGGGGCTTTAGTTAGTTAATATTATTAACGTTATTAATGACGTGTGCAATGTTTAGATTTGTCTATCGCGTCAGTAATACTGTGATTATACAGATTCGGAGCACATATAGCTTGTATTACAGGCTGTGAATCTGGTTTTTTTGTATAAAAAATATTTAGCAAAGCCAAAAATAATTATGATGAACAGCTGATAATTAAAGGTTTGGCCTCTTTGTCTGGAGTAGTAGTGTCTTCCAAGATTGCTTGTTTATGCTGCTTGTAGGGCGTGGTCAATAGTTGAAACACTCTATCCACCTCACCAAAGTCACCCGACTCAGCTTTAGTAATGGCACGCTGCGCCATGCTATTACGCAGCACATAAACGGGATTGGTGTCTTTGAGGCACTCAATAACCTTAGATTTGTTGGTACTTATATTATCAATATGAGTCAAGTAGCGCTGTTGCCATAAGCTCCAAACTGCTTGTTGTTCATTGTCCAATTCAGCGTCTATGGCTTGTAGTAACTCGGCTTCATAAGGGTTGCTATCGTTATCAATTATCGCCGCTAAGGCTCTAAAAGTATTGGTGTAATCCAGCTTATTGGATTCCATAAATTCCAGAAGCTCAAAGGCTAGCTTTAACGTCTCGTTAATAATCTCAGTTACGGCAGTTACAGTTTCAGGGGTTGCATTATTATTGCCTAGACTGTCCCAAGGTAAGCCTAGTTTTTTGCAGATACCTTGCTGATAGTGACCCATAAAGCTTGATTCATATTTGCCTAGACACTGGGCTAAAACTTCGCGGCTAATGGTTTCTTTTTTGTCATTAAACAAAGCTTTGCCAGACAGTTGCATGAAATGCATCATCCACACATTTAGGTTCCAATGACCAATGGCGGGCTGGTTTTGATAGGCATAACGGCCTGAATAATCTGAATGATTGTTAATCCAAGCAGGGTCAAATCTTTCTAAGAATCCAAATGGGCCATAATCTAAAGTGGTTCCAGTAATCGATAAATTATCGGTATTCATTACCCCATGAGCAAAGCCAATCAATTGCCAATCTGCAATCATAGTAGCGGTGGAGGTCACTACGGCAGTGATAAAGTCAGCGACAGGGGTCTGTGATGTGGTTAGTTCAGGATAGTAAGTTTCTATCATGTAGCGGGTAAAGCTTGGTAATAAATCGGGAGCGAAGCTTGCAATCCACTCGACATGACCTAAGCGAATGTGAGTATCTGCGACTCGCATCAGGGCGGCACCTTGCTCTACCGTTTCACGCCTTACTGGAGTATCAGAGGTGACAAAACCAAGTGAGCTTGATGAGCGAATACCCAGACAAGACATAGCATGACCACAGAGATACTCGCGAATGGTACTACGCAATACCGCTCGGCCATCTCCCATTCTAGAGTAGGGAGTTAGGCCAGCTCCTTTTAGATGTAGGTCTGTCAATTCACCTTGATTATCAATGACTTGTGCCATTAATAGCCCGCGACCATCCCCCAATTGTCCAGCCCATTGTCCAAACTGATGACCAGCATAAGCCATGGCTAAAGGCTCAAATCCTTCAGGCACATATTGACCTGATAATATCTCAACCCAATTTTGCATTAAATCCGGATCTTGGTCCCAGCCTAGGCGTTTAGCGACTAAAGGGTTGAAGTGCCCGGCTCTTGGATTACTTAGTGCAGTAGGGGGTTGCCGGTTGTAAAGTCGAGGATCTAACGTGGCGTAACTGTTTTGATAATTCATGATTTTAGCTTTTTTTATTTCAAAGAGTGTGATTAGTCACATTCAAGTATTGCATGGCTTTTATGAGTTATAGATTGTATCAAATAGTCGGATAAACGACTGTGGTTTGAATGTTGTTAAGACGGGCAAAAAAATCCCCCTGACCAGAGGTAGGGGGTGGAGAAAGCTTGCTGCTATTAGTTGTGAGTCTTGGTTCACCGCTTGTGGCTTAAGCTTTTTTAAAGCTTATGTCTTTAAAAGCCTGCTTAAGATTGTGATTGTGTTTTAGAATACGCCTTTCAATCATGTGGTATTGATCTTTAAGCGCCTCATCCACTTCTTGTAAGCGCTCAGCAAACTCAGTTTTCTTAAGTTGAATCGCTTTGGCTTTTAGAGCTTGCCATTCTTTAACTGTATCGTTAAATAACTGATATTCAAAATGAACACGGTCACTAAAGTTTTGTAGGCTACGTGATAAATTACTGTCAGTAATTAGTCCTTGCTCATTGCTAATTGTTGCGATCTTATTTTGAGCGCGTTTAAACATCATATTAACCTCAGCATGCTTGATGGTCATGTTATCTACCGTACGCAGATCCGATGCTAATCCCACTTTGGCTAAAGCTGCAATTAACCATTTGGTTGGGTCATATTGCCACCATTTAACCCCATTACGATAATCGTATTGGAAGAAATGATGGTAGTTGTGATAGCCCTCACCCCATGTCGGAATTGCCAATAGGAAGTTGTCTCTGGCAGTATTGGTATCGGTATAAGGACGGGTGCCAATCATGTGACATAACGAGTTGATAAAGAAGGTAAAGTGATGGTTGATAACCAAACGTACCAAGCCTGCGAGCAATAAAGTACCCCATACATCACCGATTAGCCAGCCGATAGCACCTATCAGGCCTACGTTGGCAACGACCACCCAAGCACCATAATATTTGTGCTGAATTTGCAATACTTTGTCTTTGGTAAGATCTGGAATATTTTTATAATCGAACTGACCACTAGGATAGTTTCTTAACATCCAACCAATATGGCTAAACCAAAAGCCGCGTTTGGCTGAATAAGGATCATCCATAGGGTCATCTACATGCCTATGGTGAGTTCTGTGTCCAGAGCACCAATCAAATGCTGAGCCTTGCACCGCAAGTGTGGCACCTACTAAAAAAAAGTTACGTACGGCAGGATGAGCTTTATAGGCCCGGTGTGACATTAATCTATGATATCCAGCGGTAATGCTAAGACCAGTCCAAACCCCAACAGCAGCAAAGGTTATCCATACTGGAGCGCTGACTTTATGTGTGGCCAAATACCAAGGGGTAATTAGCACTGCAGCAATCGGTGTGGCGACGAGAAAAGCGGCTGGAACCCAGTTAATTGGCGAACGTTTAAAAGCAAGCTCTTTGGCCAGTTGTTCCTCTTCAACAGTCAATGCCTCTGTTACAGTGATATTAACTGAATTAGTAGATAAATCCGTTGTTTTTTGACGATCATCTTTGACAGTCTTAATAGAAGTAGCTGGGACGATAGAGCTATCTGAGTTTAGTTGTTTATTAATTAGTTGAACTAATGGCAAGCGACTCAGTCTACTCGCTACTTTTTTGCTAGAGCGAACGGCTTTGTGGACGCTATGAACAGATTTTCGTCCGGCAGTACGCAAGGAAGACAAAAGGCTTCCATCTCTTATTTGCATTACTAGGATATCCTTACTTGAGATAAGATTGGAGTGTTGGTATGGGTAGAATACCTTAAATAAACATTAAAGTGAACACTTATACACTAAGTTTGTGATTGAGAAAGTTAGATTTTTGGTCTTTTTTACTTTTATATAACAGTTAATTAATAGGATGGAAACAAATTTTGCTATTGTACTGTTTCGCTTATATTGGATTGGTATTAGATTGGTTTGTTTGTATTGGTTATCAAGCGGTATTTTAGTTGTATAACAAGCGGTATTTTAGCTGTATAAAAAGGTAGTAGGGTAATCTGTCATAAGGTGGTTAACTCCAAGCTTGGCAAGCTGTTTGGCAGAGTTAATATCATTAACAGTCCAAGCGGTAGTCGCAAGGTTATATCTTCGACATTGAGTTATAAAGCTTGAATCAAAAAGAGGATAAAATAGCCCAATAGAGGAGCAGCCTAATCGCAAAGCAATTAACACGGTATTGGCAAAAGGCTGTCCAGTGCTCATTGGCGCATTTTTAATATCATTTATGGCTATGGGATGCTTAGAGAGGATAGAGTTTTCAGAGTGATTGAAAGCTGGATTTGCCATAAGCTTAATGCTCAGCTGCGGACAGGCAGGTTCTACCAAAAGCCCTCGTCTAAATTGGCTTAGCACAGTATCTGTTTGTAGCTTCTCAAGCAAATGAACATCGAAGCTGGTTAAGGTAAAAGGCAGGTTACGAAGCTGTGGATTAACCAAACACTGCTTCAAGGATTGAATCAGTTGTTGGTAATTGGTGCGGTCGCAAGTTTTAATCTCCAGTTCTATGTGACTATAATCTTTAAGATATTCCGGCATCTGTTGTAGCAGTAGAATGGACTCGCTTTGATCGGTGCTTGCACAGCGACTGATGCGCTTTATTTGGTCAATGGTTAATTGGTCGACTCTAGCTTGATGACCAAATAGCCTAAGCAGTGTATCGTCATGAAATACCACTAACTTACCGTCAAAAGTTAACTGCACATCGAATTCTATACCTGCCAGCTTCTTTTTTTGCCAATTAGTGCCCGAAAGCTGACTTAGCTGCTGGGTATAGATAAAGCCGGCTTTGCTGTTTTCTAATTGTTCACCACGAGCGCCTCTATGGCCTAGTAGGTGGCAGTTGTGAGTAGTGAGTAAAGAGGTCAACGAAGTCATAAAGTCTCTTTTGGATGAGCCAAGGTCTTTAAAAGTGAAGTAAGGCTAACAGCAAGCTTATTAGGAGCTTATAGGGCATAACAATTCAGTTGTATACCCAAATAATGGCAGAAAATAAACAAGATTAATAGGGTTAAATAAATCTGCTTTACAAAGTATAGATATAAATTGTGATAAGACTTCATTAAAATGCAATAACTTTAATATGAATTAACAACTATTTATGCTTTGGCCTATAATACGTCACAAAAATGGCTAGCCGTGTCTAGGACATATTTTTAAAAAGACCTATCGGTTCTTTTTATACTTATCAGCTTTTTTTAAAGATATGGATTGCCGTATGATAGCTAAAGTGGGTTTTATAAGAGGTTATAATGAAGTTAAGTTTTGATCGTGTTTCTCGTCCTGCAGGATTGGTAGGGGTGATGTTACTATGCGGATTAACCGTTGTGGGTTGTAGCAAAAAAGAGGAGCCTACTGATAAATCAGATGAGGCTAAAGTTGAAGTAGTTACGGATGATCCTGTGGTGCAATGTGATGATCAAATTGCCTTAACTCAGTTGACGCAAACTGTACAGTCTACTTTAGGATCGCAGTCACAGAGATTATTTAATGCCTATGCCGAAAGCAATGGTGAAAGTATCAGTTTGACCAATGTCAATAATGCGGTAGGTTCGGTATTGATTGATGTTGCAAACCCAAAAGTAATGCAAGAGGCTAATGCCCAAGGTATGATTACCTGTAGTGCTAGCCTAAGCTTAACTTTGCCAAATCAGGACGTGAACCGTGCTAATCGAGTATATACTCAAGTAGAAGATCGTACTTTGGCTGAGTTATTACGCTCAGAGGGTATAGTGTTAAACAATAATATGTTGGTTAGTGATAACTTCAGCTATGTGGTGGGTATGCAAGGCGGTCAGTCTATTGCTCGAGTTGTGGGCCAGCCCTCTATCTTAATGGCTGCGTCAGATATTATTGCTAAGTCTCAGTATCAAGCTGTTATTGATGCCCGTCGTGCGGCTCCGGATACCAAAAAACCAAGACCTGCTCCAGCTTTACCAGCTGAGCCAAGACAACCTACGCAGCCTCGTGTTCGTCCTGAGCCAGAGCAGAAGCAAAGTCAAAATGCCCCTGTGAATCAGGCCCAGCCTGCACGTAACGCTGAAGCACAGGCTGAAGCTCAACAAAAGCCCGTAGCCAAACCAGCTGAGCCTACAACTGAGGGCGCAGATAACACCGCCAATAAGCCAGTTGAAGCCCCAAAAAAACTGAACGCTCCTAAAGATGACAGTATTGAAATGGTTATCATTGAAGAAGAAGGCACTTACTAAGGATAAGAAGCTTAAGGTAAGTAAAGCTTAAGGTAAGTAAAGCTTCTGGATTCTTAATATATTAATTAGCGCTTGCAAAAGGTCCGACACATTGTGTTGGACCTTTTTTATTGTGTTCTTTTTTATTTATTGAGACCCTTTATATTTATTGAGGTTTTTTTATTGCAAGCTGTTATCGAACCGTTATACCGTTATACCGTTATACCGCTATATTGTAAAATAGTTAATATGACAGGGTTAACTTTAGCTATCAAATTTGTCCAATATGGTTTTATTCCATAACACCTCTTTTGAGCCCTCCATTTTGGCGCAATATCTTGAGAGGACAAACAGCCAGTCTGATAAACGGTTTAATAACTTAAGTGCGTTTGCGGAAATGGCTTGATTGTTGATTTGCTGTAAGTTAACCGCTTGACGTTCAGCACGGCGGCAGACAGTACGCGCGATATGAACTTGACTCACCAGAGGAGACCCTGCTGGTAGGATAAAATCTTTTAGGGCAGGTAGCTCTTGGTTAAAGGTATCAATTTCAGATTCTAGCCAGCCAATATGACTCTCAGTAATGCCTGTGTATTGTGGCATAGCAAGTTCGCCACCGATATTGAATAATAAATGCTGAACGGTGCTTAAGCTGTCAGCTATCGCCGCAAATTTTTGAGTCTTTTCTGCAGTTAAGGTCGCTATTTGGGCCAAGATCATGCCGATATGGGCATTTAATTCGTCAACATCACCCATCACCACAAAGAGGGCATCTGCTTTGCTAACGCGGCTACCATCTGCCATGCCGGTGGTGCCGTCATCTCCAGTACGGGTGTAAATTTTGGTTAATCGATTGCCCATAACGCAAGCTCCATTAAATTTAAGGGGGTTTTTATAAAAAAAGTTAAGTTGGCATCATATCCTATGCCGATGAAATATAGCAATTTTGGCTAAGCTTAGGTAATATGAGCCTCGCTAAGAATAATACTTGATGTCATAGTGCACTAGTTTTCATTATAAGGTTTTAATATGTCTGTATCCGCCAAAATCACGCAAACTCCTGAATTCCTATCAAAACAGTTGGTTGAAAGTCAGTCCACGTTGAAGATTTATGATTCCATGACCACTGAAAAGCGAAAGTTTCAGCCGCTACAAGCAGGTAAGGTAGGCATGTATGTGTGTGGTATGACGGTGTATGATTATTGCCATATTGGCCATGCTCGGGTGATGGTTGCCTTTGATGTGGTGTCACGCTGGTTACGTCACGTAGGCTTTGAGGTGAATTATGTGCGTAATATCACCGATATCGATGACAAAATTATTGCTCGTGCTAACGAAAACGGTGAAGAGATTGGCGACTTAACCGAACGCTTTATTAAGGCAATGCATGAAGATGCTGCGGCTTTAGGCTGTGCAGATCCAAACTCAGAGCCACGCGCCACACAGCATATTGATGAAATGCTGCAAATGATTGACACCTTAGAACAAAAAGATCATGCATATGCTGCGCCAAACGGTGATGTTTATTATGCTGTCGAAACCTTTGAAGGTTATGGTAAGTTATCAAAGCGTAAACTAGAGGACTTGCAAGCTGGGTCACGTATCGATGTTGATATGGATAAAAAGAACCCATTTGACTTTGTGTTGTGGAAAGCTGCTAAGCCAGGTGAGCCGCAATGGGACTCTAACTGGGGTGGTGGCCGTCCGGGCTGGCATATTGAGTGCTCTGCCATGTCGACGAAGTGCTTAGGTAACAGCTTTGACATTCACGGTGGGGGCCATGACTTACAGTTTCCACACCATGAAAACGAGATTGCCCAATCAGAAGCTGCTACCGGCTGTACTTATGCCAACAACTGGATGCACGTCGGCTTTATTAACGTTGATGGGGAGAAGATGTCTAAGTCTTTAGGTAACTTCTTTACCATTCGTGAAGTGATGGAGAAGTTCCATCCTGAAACCATCCGCTTCTTTATTCTATCAAGTCATTATCGTAGTCAGGTTAACTTTTCAGATGCTGCTTTAAAAGAGGCGCACTCAGGGTTAACTCGGATTTATCAAGCATTAAAATCAGCTGAGGCGGTGTTAGGAACGGTACTAGCTGATCAATCAGCAGGTGAGTCAGTACAAGCTTCAAATGAAGTGGTAAATGAGATCAGTGGTTATAGTGCTAACTTTATCAAAGCTATGAATGATGACTTTAATACGCCGCAAGCCATTAGCGTCTTATTTAGCTTGGCAAAAGAGGTTAATAAGTTGGCACGTGAGACAAAAAATGACCAAGATATCGCCAAGCTTCAAGCTGCAGCAGCGACCTTAAAAGCACTGGCTGCTACGTTGAATATTGGACAAGTGACTCCAACAGAGTTCCTGCAGGCGCAAATTGGCACAGTAAGTGAAGATCAGATGAGTGATGAGCAAATTGATGCGCTTATTCAAGAACGTATCGAGGCTAAGGCCAATAAAGATTTTGCTCGTGCTGATGAGATTCGTGATATGTTGCAACAAAATAATATTGAGCTTGAAGACAGTAAGCAAGGTACAACTTGGAGACGTATCTAGCTTAGCTTAATGATATTGAAAGCTAGGGACTGGCAATCAACACGGCTTGGAGTGTGCTTGAATAACTCCTTAGCAAAAGTGGTCATTATTAATAATTACTTAAGGTGTATTTAAAGCAGGAAACTCTTTAAATTCAAGTGCTCACAAAGCCAATAATTTTGTTATAATAGGTTGCTTATTTTCCCTAGCCAAGAGGTCTGTATGTTGCGAATCGTAGATGATGCCCTAACTTTTGATGATGTTTTACTTCTGCCTGCATATTCAAATGTGCTTCCTAAATCAGCTTCATTGACGACGCGATTAACTGAAGATATTTCATTAAATCTTCCTCTAGTATCGGCCGCAATGGATACAGTAACAGAATCAGAAATGGCAATCACCATGGCTCAGCTTGGTGGTATGGGTATTGTACATAAGAATATGGACATTGACCGCCAAGCAATGCAAGTGCGCCGTGTAAAAAAATTCGAAGCGGGTACAGTGGTAGATCCTATCACAGTGACCCCAGATATTACTGTGGGTGAGCTGCTTCGTATTACTCATGAAAATAACATCTCTGGGGTGCCGGTTGTAGAATCAGGTAGTGGTCAAGTTGTGGGTATTGTTACTCACCGTGATGTGCGTTTTGAAACCAATCACGACCAGCCTGTAAGTAACGTAATGACACCACAAAATAAGTTGGTAACCGTAAAAGAAGGTGAGTCCAACGAAAATATTAAAAAGCTGCTTCATGAGCACCGTATTGAAAAAGTGTTGGTGGTAGATGATAACTTTGGTCTAAAAGGTATGATTACCGTCAATGACTTTAACAAAGCTGAAAACAACCCTAATGCTTGTAAAGACTCACAAGGTCGCTTACGTGTGGGTGCAGCTGTTGGAACCGGTGCAGATACGCAAGCTCGTGTGGAGGCTTTGGTTGAAGCAGAAGTAGACGTAATCGTTGTTGATACCGCACACGGTCATTCACAAGGTGTCATCGATAAAGTAAGCTGGGTTAAAAAGAATTTCCCACACATTCAAGTCATTGGCGGTAATATCGCTACTGGTGATGCCGCTTTAGCTTTACGTGATGCAGGTGCCAACGCAGTGAAAGTAGGTATCGGCCCAGGTTCTATCTGTACTACTCGTATTATTGCGGGTATCGGCGTGCCTCAGATTTCAGCCATTGATAATGTGGCTTCGGCATTAAAAGACAGCATTCCGCTAATTGCTGACGGCGGTATTCGTTACTCAGGTGATATGGCCAAAGCAATCGCTGCTGGTGCCTCATGCATCATGGTAGGCTCACTATTAGCAGGTACTGAAGAGGCGCCAGGTGATGTTGAGCTGTTCCAAGGTCGCTACTACAAAGCGTACCGTGGTATGGGTAGCTTAGGTGCTATGTCAGGCTCAAACGGATCATCTGACCGTTATTTCCAAGATGCCAAAGATGGTGTTGAAAAATTAGTACCAGAAGGCATTGAGGGCCGTGTGCCATATAAAGGTCCTGTTAATGGTATTGTGAACCAATTAGTGGGCGGTCTACGTTCATCAATGGGTTATACTGGCTGTGCTACCATTGAAGAGATGCGTACCAAACCTGAATTTATCAAAGTAACTTCTGCAGGTATGAAAGAGTCGCATGTGCATGATGTCCAAATTACCAAAGAAGCGCCTAACTATCGTATTAGCTAATGAGAAATCATTGAATAGATAGTAGATAAAGGTTGTTTTGTTGGTTAACCTGTTATTGGACAGCCAAAAAGACCAAAAGACAATATCTTTTGGTCTTTTTTTTGTAGTATATTAGGGCATAATAAATTTATTAGTTATTGATTTAATGGTCATGGATTTAACGGTTACCTATTTGATTACAATTTAATTGCAATTTAATTGAGGGATATATGAGCTATTTCGGTACAGACGGTATACGTGGGCTTTTTGGTAAGTTTCCAATTACCCCAGATTTTGTTTTGAAACTAGGCTATGTGACAGGTCAAGTTCTGGTAGAGCACCACGGCACGGCAAAAAAGAAACCAAGTGTGGTGATTGGTAAAGACACGCGTTTATCAGGGTATGTTATCGAAGCAGCTCTGCAAGCAGGATTTAACTCAGCGGGTGTTGATGTGCATATGGTAGGTCCTTTGCCAACCCCAGCCATTGCTCACTTAACCCGTAGTTTCCACGCTGATGCCGGTGTGGTTATCTCCGCTTCTCATAACCCTTATTATGATAATGGTATTAAGTTCTTCTCTGCTGATGGTCGCAAGCTGAGTGATGAGATGCAAGATGACATTAATAAAAAACTAGAGGGTATTGTAGAGGGTCATGCGGACTACACTCAAGATGATCCTGCCAACCTTGGTAAGCACTTTAGAATCAACGATGCCAAGGGTCGTTACATTGAATTCTGTAAAGGCAGCTTCCCTTACCAATATGATTTATCCAATCTAACTATTGTTATTGACTGTGCAAATGGTTCAGGTTACAGCGTAGGCCCTCGTGTATTACGTGAGCTTGGGGCTGAGGTTGTGGCCATTCACAATAAGCCTAATGGTATCAACATCAATGATAACTGTGGCTCTACTTATCCAAAAACAATTCAGCAGGCTGTACTTGAGCACAAAGCTGACTTAGGGATTGCCTTAGATGGTGATGGTGACCGTATCATTATGGTAGATGAAAATGGTGATTTGGTCGATGGGGATGGTATCTTATACATCCTAGCCACTAAGTCTGAAACCAAAGCGGCTGGCGTGGTGGGCACCCAAATGAGTAACATGGGTTTGCAGTTGGCGCTTGAAGCCGAAGGTATTGCCTTAGAGCGAGCCAAAGTAGGTGATAGATATGTGATGCAGGGTTTAGAGGCCAAGAATTGGATCTTAGGCGGTGAGCCATCAGGTCATATTCTATGCTTAGATAAGAGTCGTACCGGAGATGCTATTATCGCTGGCCTACAGGTATTGGCGGTAATGGCTCAGACCAAGCAAAGCTTAAGTCAATTAACAGAAGGCTTCAAGCTACTGCCACAGACCCTTGTTAATGTGCGCCTAGAGCAAATGGCAGACCCGTATGATTTCCCAGAATTAGTGCAAGCTTTTGATGAGGCATCAAAAAGCATTGAGGGCCGTGGTAGGTTACTAATTCGTAAGTCAGGTACTGAGCCTGTTATCCGGGTCATGGTTGAGCTAGACGATGCTGAGCAGTGCGATACGCTGGCTAATGAGCTGGCTGCTAAAGTTAAAGCGATTATGGGCTAAAGAGATAGCTTTTGGGTTATCAATGGTTTTATTAAATACATCACTCCCCTATAGCAAAAGCTGCTTTTAGGTTTAGATTAAGATAACAAAGCCAGACTAAGACAATAAAGGCGTTTGCTGGTCGGGGAGATATCGGGGGTTATATGGATTTTAGCGATCAAAGAATTTCGTACGAAAAAGGCGAGCTTCATGAAGAGGTGCTGTTAGACAGCCCCTTTGAGCTGTTAGCGTTGTGGGTGAATGAGGCTATTGAACAAAAAGCTCCTGAGCCTTATGCTATTAGCTTAGCTACTTGTGGCTCAGACAATCTACCAGCGGTTAGAACGGTTTTAGTAAGAGAGATTAATGACGAAGGAATTGTGTTTTATACCAATTACCTAAGCCATAAAGGTGAAGATATTGACCAAAACCCTCATGTTGAAGCTCTGTTCTTTTGGCATGAAATGCAGCGTCAAGTCAGGGTTCGCGGTGCTATTGCCAAGATAGATCGCGAGAAGACAGAAGCTTACTTCCAAAAACGCCCTTATGAGAGCCAAATAGGAGCCTGGGTCAGTCAACCTCAAAGTGGCCCAGTAGCGAGTCGTCAAGCTATGGATGATAAATTTGCTGAGCTAAAGCAGCAGTATCCTGAAGGTGAGGTGCCGACGCCTGAATTCTGGGGCGGTTATCAGATTACTGCTACTGAGATAGAGTTCTGGCAGGGCAGACCCAATAGGCTACATGATAGAATTATCTACACCAAAGCTGCTGATAGTGATCAATGGCAAACTAAGCGTTTGCTACCATAAGGGTTAGCTTAGTTTATCAATACATAAAATATAACGTGTTGTTAGCAGATATTGTTAATTACAGACATTTTTACTAACAAACATTGCTACTAACAAACATTGCTATTAGCGAATAGTGAAATTAGTAACTAATAGCACCCACAACTAATAGTAAAGTTAAAATAGTAGAGCTAATAAACAGTAAAGTTAATCAGCAGCATAAAAACGATTAGCAACTCACTTTTTACCTTGGGATATTTAGGTTTATGATCCGTTTTGTAAGTTTTAATATTAATGGAATTAGAGCGCGCCAACATCAATTAGAAGCGGTAAGAGATATCATTGATCCAGATGTGATGGGTATTCAAGAAACCAAAGTGCATGATGAGCAGTTCCCTTTACAAGATGTAGAGTCACTAGGCTATCATGTAGAATACTTCGGTCAGAAAGCACATTATGGGGTGGCCTTAGTCTCAAAGCAAAAGCCTATCTTTGTTCAAAAAGGTTTTCCAGGGGAAGCAGAAGATGCACAAAAGCGTTTTATCCATGCCCGCTATGTGTTTGATGGAAAAGAGATTGATGTGTTAAATGGCTATTTTCCGCAAGGGGAGAGCCGAAACCACGAAACCAAATTCCCAATGAAAAGAGAGTATTACGCCTCATTAAATGTCTATATTGATGCTTTAAAAGATGAGGGGCGTACTTTGGTTATCATGGGTGATATGAACATTGCTCCAGAAGATAATGACATTGGTATTGGTGAAAAAAATGCGAAGCGCTGGTTGAAAACGGGTAAAACCTCTTTCTTACCAGAAGAGCGAGAGTGGTACAGTGCTTTAATGAGCCGCGATCTATTTGATACTTACCGTATTCATAATCCAGACTGTAATGAGAAGTTTAGCTGGTTTGATTATCGTAGCCGCGGCTTTAATGATGATCCCAAACGCGGGCTTAGAATTGACCATATCTTATGTACAGCAGATATTAAAGACAACTGTATTGATGCCGGCATTAGCTATGAATTAAGAGCGATGGAGAAGCCATCAGACCATGCACCAATTTGGGCCTCTTTCCAATTCTAAAAAATAGCCTAAGCAAATAAAAACAGATTAAATAAAATAAAGACTGCATAGACAGCTTTTAACCGATAAGTAAGGGACTTTTATGCCAGTAGGAAATATAGCACCACCAGACATTATTCATGCCATCGAAGGCGTTGAAATAGGCATCACTGCTGCTGGCGTGCGCTACAAAGACCGTGATGATTTGGTTGTATTTCGTTTGAGTGAAACAGCCTCTGTGGCTTGTGTTACCACCACTAACAAGTGTTGTGCAGCACCTGTCTTGCTGGTTCGTGAGCATTTGCAGCAGCTTGCTGGCAGTGATAAGTCAGCACGATATCTGCTAATTAATACTGGTAATGCAAACGCTGCAACAGGCAAAGAGGGTTATCGCCGTGCGCTGCAAACTTGTGAAGCTCTGGCTGACAAAGTAGCAGTAGAGGTCAATCAGGTAATGCCTTTTTCTACAGGTGTTATCGGTGAAGTCATTAATAGTGAAGCCATTATTAATGGATTAGACAGCTGCTTGGCCAATCTATCACAGGATAATTGGCTATCTGCTGCCAATGCTATTAGAACCACAGATACCATCCCCAAAGTTGCCAGTACCAGCGTGGCAGTAGATGAGACCATAAGCTACAAAGTCACTGGTATCTCAAAAGGCGCTGGCATGATTCGACCTAATATGGCCACTATGCTAGGTTATGTGGCCACAGATGCGCCTATTGCTCAGCCACTACTACAACAGATGCTTGTAGAGTTGACTAATCAATCATTCAACCGCATTACCATTGATGGGGATACCTCAACCAATGACTGCTGTGTGTTGATAGCCACAGGTGATGATAAGGCCAATTTAATTGATTCAACGCAGCACCCACATTACGAAACTTTGTATCAAGCGCTAAAAGAAGTGTTTTTGCGTTTGGCGACTTTGATTGTCAGAGATGGGGAAGGAGCGACTAAATTCATTACGGTTAAAGTAACTGGCGGTAAGAATGTTGAGGATTGCTGTGATGTGGCGTATGCCGTAGCGCACTCTCCTTTGGTGAAGACAGCCTTCTTTGCTAGTGATCCAAACTGGGGACGTATTGTAGCCGCAGTAGGCTATTCAGGGGCGGAGAACCTTGATGCTGATCAAGTGAGCGTGACACTTGATGATGTGGCTATTTGTACTCGTGGTCAGTTAGATCCAAGCTATACTGAAGAGCAAGGACAAGAGGTTATGAGCCGTCCTGAGATTACCATTAATATTGACTTAGGTATGGGCGAGGCTACTGATACCGTCTACACTTGTGATTTATCGCATGAATATGTCAGCATTAATGCCGATTATCG
>JAHHUJ010000149.1 GCA_020024075.1 Psychrobacter sp. | reverse complement strand
GAAATTGGCAACAGGTATGTTTGAGTGTCTGTTTTAAAGCCTCTAAATCAGATAAAGATTCATCATCGACGTAATAGCGAGTAGGGTCAAAGTAATCTAAAGCTTTGGTCATCAGCAGATAAGTGTTGGCATCGAAGTTTTTGCTAAAGCGTTCCCCTTGATATCGCAAATAGCTTTCCACTTGGAACTCTACATCGTAGCCGTACATAAATTTACCAGACTTTAAGTCACGACCGAATTTTGACTTCATGGCGTCTTCAGTCAGATAGGTAATATGGCCCACCATACGGGCGAGGATTAGGCCACGGCGGGGATAAGTGCCGGCTTCGAGATAACGGCCTTGATTAAAGTCAGGGTCAGACAAGATAGACTGACGAGCGACCTCATTAAAGGCAATGTTCTGAGCAGACAGCTTCGGGGTGCTGGCAATGATGACACAGCGCTTTAAGCGATTGGGATAATCAACCGACCACTGTAAGGCCTGCATACCGCCCATTGAGCCACCGACCACTGCGTGCCACACTTCTATGCCCAAGCGATCAGAGAGCATGGCTTGAGTTTTTACCCAATCTTTGATGGTAATTAAGGGGAAGTCTGGGCCATATGGCTTACCTGGAGTGCCCTCAAGGCTAGACTCTGGAATGGGCGTGGTTGGGCCTGTCGAGCCATGACAGCTGCCAATGTTGTTCAGGCAGACCACAAAATAACGGGTGGTATCAATGGCTTTACCAGGACCAATCATATTGTCCCACCAGCCAGGCTTCTTATCCTCTGCACTGTGCCACCCGGCAGCATGATGACTGCCTGAGAGGGCATGACAAATCAGAATAGCATTGGATTTATCCGCATTTAACTTGCCGTAAGTCTCATAAACCAAATCAAACTCAGGCAAGGTGCGGTTGCACTCTAAAGTTAAGGGGGTATCAAAATGCATCGTCTGCGGGGTTACAATGCCCACAGAGTTGGCAAATTTTGGATCTGTCGCGCTCGATTGGATACTCAAAATTACCTCAATAATGATATTTGCTATGTCAGTTAGGATAGGGGGCGTAGAAGTGCTTAGTCATAGCTATTGTAGGCGTATGGGCCTATAAGTACAACTTGCATCTGTGGTGGTCAGCCCCATGATTAACAGAATAAGATTTGGCCATCATGGTTTTGCACTACTTTAGTAAATTGACCGTTAATAATGTTACACTGAAGCTTCATAGCCAATCAATATCTGTTGTCAATCAGCGACTTAAATAAGGGTTATCAATTTTAAAGCCTCAAAGCTTTAATGTATTTATATTTATATTTTTATTGAGTTACCAGTAGACAACATAAGCCTAGGCCAGACCCATTACGCTTTTATAAAATCATTAAACTTGATTTAGCAAGGACACTCAGCGCACTATGAAACCCAATAAGCCACCCCGTATTGCAGTCTTGCTCGTCAATCTTGGCACTCCTGATGAGCCCACAGCCCCCGCAGTACGACGCTATCTTAAACAGTTTTTATCAGACCCTAGGGTCATTGAAATACCACAGTTTTTGTGGGCGATTATTCTTAATCTATTTGTACTGCCCACTCGTCCGAAGCGTGTGGCAGAGGCCTATGCTAGTGTTTGGGAAGGGGATTCTCCAATCCGCAAAATCTTAGGTCAGCAAGTGGCAAAGCTGCAGTCCCGTTTGAACGGTAGTATGGCCCCTTTTGAAGTATCGGTTCATGCCGCAATGACTTATGGCAACCCTGGTATACCCGATGTGATGGATCAGCTGCGCAGTGAAGGGGTTGATCATTTTGTTATCTTACCATTATTTCCTCAGTATTCAGCCACTTCGGGGGGTGCGGTCTATGATGCGTTAACCAAGTGGTCGCTTAAGCAGCGTAATCTACCCAATTACAGTATTGTTAAAGATTATTTCGCGCATCCTTTGTATATCAAAGCATTGGCTGATTCGATACGCCGCTTCCAAGCGGTACATGGTAAGCCTGAGAAGTTAATGTTTAGTTTCCATGGTATTCCTCAGCCTTATGCCGATAAAGGTGATCCGTATCCTCAGCGATGTAAATGTACCGCAGCTCAGGTAGCACAGGAGTTGGGGCTTAATGATGATGAGTGGATTATTAGTTTTCAATCACGCTTTGGTAAGCAAGAATGGGTTAAGCCTTATACCGATGTGACCTTAGAGCAGTGGGGCAAAGCAGGGGTACGATCGGTGCAAGTGGTTAGTCCTGCATTCTCCGCTGACTGCTTAGAGACGTTAGAGGAGCTGGCAATGGAGAACCGAGACAACTTCCTCAACGCTGGTGGTCAAGAATACCACTACATCCCTGCCTTAAATGATGATGAAGCTCATATAGATCTGATTGAGGCTCTAGTCAAACCTTTGGTGGCTGCTTGGGCAGTCACTCTAGAGGGTTGGGATTAATCTGTATTTGCTACCAACTAACCCAGTCAAACAAGCCCTCTATCAATAGATAGGGGGTTTTTTTGGAAGTAATAACTAATTGGGAGTAATAACTAAGACAATAAATAGAGACACAAGGAATGAGCGACAATACAAGTAAAAAGGCCTCAATATATTCAATGAGGCTGTCTTCGGTAATAATAGTTACCTCCTTAGTTTCTTGAATATAGGTAAGGATAAGCTCAATAAAAGGCTTGTAAATTGTTAAATTGAAATAAAAATAAATTTGATTTTTATTAAATTAATCTTAATAATAGGGGCATTATAGGTCATACAGCCACTAACACAAAATTTTTATTTTTTACTGGAAATAAACAAATAATCACTGTTGACTAAGGCTGAATTTGTTATGTTTATGGGGTACATAAATTTATCATTATGATAAGAACTGGAATCCATAAAAATAAAACAAAAAATTAAGGAGCCGTCACCATGAATGCGAGCGAATTATTTAATTTAACTGACAAAACAGCCATTGTGACCGGTGGGGCAAATGGTATTGGTAAAGCCACTGCGATTATGTTAGCCAAGCATGGTGCCAATATCGTTATTGCTGACTTAAAACTAGAAGATGCCCAAGCTACGGCCAAAGAGATTGAAGCGTTAGGCGTAAAGGCACTGGCTATTGAGTGTAACGTGTTAAAGGATGAGCACTTGGTTAGATTAACCGAAGAAACTGTCAAACAGTTCGGTGCTATTCATATTCTAATTAATAACGCAGGTGGTGGCGGCGGTGGTCGTGAAAATCCATTTAAAATAGATGTTGATGATATTAAGCGTGACTTTGAGTTAAATGTATTTAGTGGTTGGCGCTTGTGTCAATTGGTGGTACCGCATATGAAAGAGGCTGGCTACGGTTCAATCGTCTTTACTACCTCAATGTCGAGTATTAATAAGAGTCCAAATATGAGCGGTTATGGTGGCTCTAAAGCAGCAGTTAATCACATGGTTGCCAACTTGGCACATGATTTTGGTCCTGAAGTACGTATTAACGCTGTAGGACCAGGGGCTACTAAGACAGCAGCATTAGAAAGCGTATTAACGCCAGAGATTGAAGAGACGATGTTACAGCATACCCCGATTAAACGATTAGGTACCGCTGATGATATTGCAGGAGCCATGTTATACTTTGCTGCACCAATTTCTGAGTGGGTCAGTGGTCAGACGTTATTTGTCAATGGTGGTGGTGTTCAAACCTTAGAATAGTCCGCTAATTGCTATTACAGGGTTGTTGTCAGTAACAAAAAAGCCAAGCAGCTAGCACCAAACAAACTAGCACCAAACAAATAAGCCTAAGCCATTAACCTGTAAAACTGGGTTGAATTAAAGGGTTCTATAAAAAGTTATGTTAAAAAAAATTATCCCCGCTATTGTGAGTTTAGGTCTTCTTGCTGGTTGTAACTCGAATGTTGAAAATACGGTGAGTGTCGAGCCTAAGGCAGCTAAAGTCACTAAGGCTCACCTGTATTATAACGGTGATATTATTCCCATGAATACCATTAAACCCAGTATGGTTGAGGCGGTGGTTGAGCAAGGGGGTAAGATTGTTTATGTTGGTAATTTGGCAAAAGCCAAAGATCAGTTTACTGATATTGAACAGGTGGATCTAAAAGGCAAAACCTTACTGCCTGGATTCATAGACCCACACAGTCATTTTGGCATGGTGTCTAATACCATGGGTCAAGTCGATTTGAACTCCCCTCCTGTTGGCAATATTTCTAATATTGAGCAAATATTAGCGGCTTTAGTAGCTTATAAACAAGATAATAATATTGCCGATGGAGAGTGGATATATGGTTGGGGTTATGATGAAAGCCAACTGACTGATAAGCGTCACCCAACCAAAATGGATCTGGATAAGGCCCTTCCTAATAATCCGGTATATATTCAGCATACCAGTGGTCATATGGGGGTTGCTAACTCACTTGCGCTGGCAAAAATGCAGGTCTCTGCAGAGACAAAAAATCCAGAAGGCGGGATGATTGGTCGATTGCCAAATTCAAGTGAGCCCAATGGCCTAGTACAAGAAACAGCGATGTACCCTTTCGTTGGTTATATGCTACAAGTGCTCAACAGTAAGCAAGCTGAATTCTTTGACCAAACTCAGGATTTCTATGCTGAAAAAGGGATTACCACCGCGCAAGATGGGATGACAGATAGAGAAGCGATTCGCTTCTTTCAGTCTCAAGCCGATCAAGGCAAGTTAAAAATTGACTTAGTATCGCTGGCAGGTTTTAGTGAGCTAGAGAGCAACTTAAAAGACCCAGAGCTTAAGTTTAAAGACTACAAAAACGGCTTTAAAGTTCAAGGCACTAAGATTATTGCTGATGGCTCCCCGCAAGGTAAAACCGCTTACTTTAGTGAGCCGTATTTAACCGAAGTGGAAGGCTGTGTCAGTGACTGTAAGGGCTTACCAAGCTTGTCACAAGAGGCTTTAAATGACTTGTTTAAAACAGCCTATGCTGCGGACAATCAGCTCTTTATTCATGCCAATGGTGATGCCAGTATTGATATGATTATCAAAGCACATGAGTATGCGGCAAATGCTTTAAAGCAGCCACTAGATAAAGATCGCAGAACTATCGTGGTACATTCTCAATTTGTACGTCCTGACCAGCTTGAAACGTTTAAAAGATACAATATAGAGCCTTCATTTTTTACCAATCACGCGTACTTCTGGGGTGATGTACACGTTGAAAACTTAGGTAAAAAAAGAGCAGAATTTCTAAGTCCTATAGTCAGTGCAGACAAACTAGGGCTTAAATATACCAACCATTCAGATGCTACGGTGACTCCAATTGATCCTATATTCACTTTGTGGACTGCGGTAAATAGAGTGTCTAGAAGTGGGAAAATCATTGGCTCTGAACAAAAAGCCAGCCCTTATCAAGCTTTAAAAACAATCACCAGCCATGCTGCTTATCAGTTATTTGAAGAAGACAGCAAGGGTACGCTGGAAGTGGGCAAAGTCGCTGACTTTGTGGTGTTGGATAAAAACCCGTTGACTGTAAAACCGATGGAAATTAAAGATATCAAGGTGGTAACTACCATTAAAAATGGTCAAACCATTTTTAATGGTGAATAAACTTTCTATTAGAGCCTATATACTATTAGAGCCTATATACTATTAGAGCCTATATACAGCCC